>NZ_OY759876.1 GCF_963662805.1 uncultured Cohaesibacter sp. | reverse complement strand
CGGCAGATCTCTCGATTTCCGATGACGTTAGCCATGTTGTGGTTGGCCCATCAGACCGTTCTGTTGTGTCCATCACCCTGTCGCCATCTGCGAGCCAAGGCCCCTTCTCTGCCCTCGTCGGTGAAAGCCTGACACTCAAGGGTGAAGCGCAAGCCCTCGCCCGGCTTCTGGTATCGGAAACACAGGATCCACGATGTGGGACGCGAGCGCTGCGCGATGCCTATGTCAAAGCGATGATCATTCATCTCCTCAGGGACGAAATCGCAGCAGGACATATCAAATCAGGCCCGCTGGCCGGCCTTTCCGATCCGCGTCTCGCACGAGCCATCGTCGCGATGCATGACAATCCGGGGCGCAACTGGCAGGCAGCTGATCTTGCCGATCTTGCAGGCATGTCTCGCGCCGCCTTCATGCGCAGCTTTCGGACCATAGTTGGTGAAACTCCGATCAGCTATCTTCGTCATTGGAGACTAGACCGAGCAAAGGAAGCTCTTCTGCGCGGCGAGCGGGTCGGACAGGTCGCACGTTCCTATGGCTATGGCTCACCCGACGCCTTTTCGCGAGCCTTTCACGCGGCGGAAGGTGTTCTGCCGTCTGACGTTTGAGTGAAGGGCTCGGACCAGAGGGCCGGCGTTCCAAGCTAATCATATAGATGGGCGGAAACCGGTCATTTGGCTGCGTTAGCAAGGCTCCATCGGTAAGGAGCAAAAGTGGGCGTTGCCTTACTGCACTTGCGAAATCTGGCAACCAACTGCTTGATTGGGGGTGAACGGCAAGCGACCGCTGCCATGGAGGCGCAGTATTCGGGCCAAAGTTAACGAGCGAAAGGATGGCGACAGGACATGCTGCTGCAATGGTTGAGTAAGCACCGTGTCCGTGGATCGGGCGTGTAATGGCTGACAACCAAACCACAGCTCATGGCTTCTACCCGAGGAAAATGCAGAGTGTCAGGATTTGATGGAGGTCGCAGATTTCGTGAATAACTGCACCCAAGGGTTGTCATGATACTCAGCGACCCTCATTATCTTTCAGAAAGATTTTATAGGCCTGTGGCAAGAAGCTTGGGGCAGCAATGTACATTAGCAAGATTGAGATTGAAAATTTTCGCTGTTTTGGCGAGGGAGAGAAAAAGTTTGTGCTTCCACTCTCGCCCGGGCTGACAGCTTTGTTAGGGGAAAATGACGCAGGGAAGACGGCTGTCATCGATGCATTGCGCTTCATCTTCGGAACGCGCGATCAGGAATACTTCAGGGTTAAGGATAGTGACTTTCACTGGCCCGCCGGGAGTGTTGAAAGACGAAGGGAAATTCGCATTTGCTGTCGGCTCGATGGTCTAAGTCTGAAAGAGAAAGGCGCGTTTGCTGAGTTCCTGACCTATGTGGATGAAATCGACCAGCCTGATGTGGCCTTATACGTCCACTGGACCGCAAAGTACAAAAGTGGCGCTCGTAGTGGGCGCAGGATGGTTTTTTCTGAGGTCAGGGCGGGAAAAAATGGTAATGGCCCGGCACTTGATGTAGAGGCGCGTGAGCTGCTGCGCTCAACATATCTGCGACCCCTTCGTGATGCCGAACATGCCTTGTCTGCAGGACGCGGCTCAAGGCTATCAGAGATTCTCAAGAGCAGCAGGCAGGTCATCGACGTGGGTGCTGACTATGACCCAGAAATGAACCCCGCACCGAATGTGGCTGACCTAAGCCTTCTTGGAATCGGGGATTATTCTAGTGCATTAATCGGCGAGCACGAAGGCATTCGCCAAGCGCGAGAAACCTTGAACGAGACCTACCTGAAGCCACTATCTTTTGCTGGTGATAGCCTCGAAGGCCAAATATCCGTGGGCAGGCAAGGCGACCGCGACGCAAGGCTCCGCCAACTTCTCGAACGTCTTGAGCTTGAGCTTAGGAGCGGCGCGACGCCGGAACAGCCTGCCAACCAAGGCCTTGGGTCGAATAACCTGCTCTTTATGGCGTGCGAACTCTTGCTGCTCGGTTCGGAAGCTGGCGGACTACCACTATTGCTCATTGAAGAACCTGAGGCACATCTGCACCCGCAAAGGCAGCTTCGCCTGATGCAGTTCTTGGCCGAACAGTCCAGCGGATCGGGGGGGAATGACCAGAACGAAATTCAGATCATTCTGACAACGCACAGCCCTAATTTGGCCTCGGCGATCCCCTTGGACAGCCTAGTTCTTATTCATGGCGGCAAAGCCTTCACGCTCGCGCGAGGTCACACGCAGCTAAGTCCCGACGACTACCGCTTTTTGCGGCGATTCCTTGACGTTACTAAGTCAAACCTTTTCTTCGCGAGAGGCGTCATGATTGTCGAGGGTGATGCGGAGAACGTCTTACTGCCAACGCTTGCGCGGCTGATTGGGATGGATTTGTCAGCTCATGGAGTCTCGATCGTCAATGTGGGCGGCGTTGGGTTGCGCCGCTTCGCCAGAATATTTCAGCGCAAAGATGCTGAGGTAGACGGTCCGATAAAAGTGCCTGTCGCCTGTATAACCGATTTGGATGTGATGCCGGATTGCGCCCCTTTGATTGTCGGGAAGAGGGAGCCATTTCCGGCTCTCAACGACCGCCGATGGCGCAAAAAAAGCGACTTCGCAGCTGGTGAGTTGGATACGCACCGCGAGGCAATCCGGGCAAAAGCCAGCGGCCAGTTTGTCGAGACGTTCGTCTCCAATGATTGGACCCTGGAGTATGACCTCGCTTTACATGGGCTGGCTGAAGAAGTGTGGATTGCAGGAGTGCTGGCGCGTCAAGATGCAAATATTAACGAGCCTGACAAAACCGAGAGCATCTTCAGTGTGACGCGCAAGGCTAAGGTCGATTTTAAGAAAAAACAGGCGATGTACGGCAACGCTGATGAGCTGGCCTCCCACGTCTATGCCCTTTTTACAAACTCACCGAAGGCATCGAAATCAATTGCTGCTCAGTATCTTGCCGAGATTTTGGAGTGGAAGGTTGCGAGGGGCATGTACGATGCTGCTGCTCTTGCGGGACTTCTCCCGCCTTACATCATAGCGGCCGTGCGCTACGCTACCGGGAACGGGAGGGAGGAAGCAGCAAATGGAGCCGGAGATGTGGAACCCGGGCTCAACGCAGAAGCAGCAGGTGGCCCTACGTGATCGAGTTACCGGAAGTTAGCGACCAAGATGTGCGGTGGGCTTGCAAAGTCCTCGAGCTGCCTGAAACTGCGTTTTCTGGTCCGGACGGAGCGGACCCGCGCCTTGGTGTTCTGCGAGCAAATGGGACCTTGGATGTCGAGGCGTGTCCTGGAAGCGGAAAGACCACATTGCTTGTCGCAAAGCTGGCAATTCTTGCTCGGCATTGGAAAGAAGTAGAGCGCGGCATCTGCGTTCTTTCTCACACCAATGCAGCGCGGCGCGAGATTGAAAAGAAGCTCGGAGCAACGTCCGAAGGCAAACGGCTGCTTTCCTATCCGCACTATGTGGGCACGATACATGGTTTCGTGAATGAATACCTAGCCCTACCTTGGCTGAGATCAAAAGGCATTACGATTGAGGCCGTAGACAACGACATTTGCCTGAATTGGCGATGGAGTAGGCTTTCATTCGCTACGAAGCGAGCACTTGAACAAAGGCGGGAGAGTCTTCATCGGCTGCGCTATCAGAATTCTGAGTTCGATCTTGGCGACATCCCTTGGGGAAAGGGCGGAGTGCTTGGCAGGGCGTCCGCCACCTATCAAAGCATGCAGGGGGTCTGCCGGAGCTCTTTGAAGCTGGATTGTTCTGCCATGACGAAATGTTCGTTTGGGCTTCCGATTTGCTTGATCAGCGCCCAGAGGTTGCGCGGTATTTGAGACGGCGTTTCCCGCTGCTTCTGATTGATGAGGTGCAGGATAACAGCGACTCTCAATCCGGTTACTCCAGCGCATCTTCATGGCAGGTGATCATGCCGTAATCCGCCAGAGGTTTGGTGACCAGAACCAAGCCATCTATGCCTATGAAGGCCAGAATGGAGCGGTGATCGATAGCTTCCCCATTGAAGATATCAAGCGGACGCTCCCGAACAGCTATCGGTTTGGAAATAGCGTGGCGGCTCTCGCCAATCCCCTTGGCGTCTCGCCTCATGGTTTGGTTGGACAGGGAGGTGTTGGACGTAGCGGAGAGCCAGAACTTGTGGGCCGTCACGCGATCTTTCTGATCGATGACGATAACGCCGAGCGCGTCATAGATGAATATGTCGCCTATCTCCGGCAGGAGTTTGGAGCCGCTGAACTAAGTAGCGGCGATTTTACCGCAGTGGGAGCCGTTCACCGGACTCACAAGAACGACTATCTGCCATTTTCGGTAAAGCACTACTGGCCAGAGTATGATCCAGAGATATCCAACGCAGAGCCAAGGCCAAAAACTCTGCTCCAGTATTTGGCGGCAGGACGCCGCCTTGCCGAGTTGTCTGGTGAAACAAAAGATCTGGTAGAAAAGCTCGCTGAAGGTGTTCTTAGGCTCGTGCGTCTGATGTCACCTGAGACAGCGATCGGCACAAGAAAGCGAAGCCACCGCTACGTAGTGGAACTTCTGGAGGAAAACACGGACGCGCTGGAGATGTATTGGTGTTTGGTCCGAACATTCGCGATCTCGCGGCTATCTCCATCACAGGATAAGTGGGACACCGATTACAGGCCACTTTTCGAGGCTGTGGCCCGTGTTATGAGCGCGGCAGATGCAATCCCTGCCGCTGCGAATGAGTTTCTTTCGTGGAGCGAGATCGGCAGCGTTGATGCGGCAAAAGCCAAACAAAACAACGTCCATAGGGACGCGACACAAGATCCCGCGGTGAAAGTGCGCGTTGGCTCCATCCACTCGGTCAAGGGGGAAACACACACTGCTACATTGGTCTTGGAAACATTTTATTATGCACACCATTTGAAAGAGTTGAAGCCGTGGCTGCTAGGACAAGCCCAAGGGGGAAATGGTCAATCTGATCGAACAAAGGAGCGTCTGAGGCTTCACTACGTGGCAATGACAAGAGCGGCCAGACTACTTTGCGTGGCTATGCGGGCGGATGCCTTCGACGATGCTGAGATCGGTGTGCTTCGGGGAAATGGGTGGCGCGTCGCTCGCATCACTGCCGCCGGAATCGACTGGATTGAGTGATGGCTCCTGGTTCCCGGATCGCCAACTAGGCTGTTCAGATCTTTAGGCTACTGGCGTTGACCTTTAGCCGTGATCTCTCGCCTAGTGTCCGATTTCCGGACGGGTGAAATTGCAGCACGGCACCGGGCCTTATTTGAATGACTCTTCAAGAGCCTATCATGCGAGAAGCCCCGCATGGAAAATGATATTGAACACGTTTGTGGGTAATTTTTCTCGTATCTCCTGTATGTGGCAGCAAGACTCTAGAAATGAGCACAATGGAGTAAAATGAATCACAATGAGAGTTTTCGTTGCAAACTTCGGTCGACAGAACTACGAGTGGCCGATCTGTCGAGAGCGTGGAACTGTGGCGACTATGAACGCCGTAGACGCCCAGAAGTATTGGGAAGCGGGTGACCGTGAGGCTTACGTGTCCAGCCGGATGACGAACGACACCACTGCTGCAGGAAAGAAACCTACCAAGGCAACAGCCTCTCGTTGGTTCAACTTGATGACAACTGTTGCTGAGACTGTAGGCGATGTTTGGGTTCATAAGGACGGAAATGAAATTTGGTGGACGACGTCTCGCGGTGACGTACCTTCTTACGAAACGAAGTGGGAACCTATTGAACGAGGGCGTGAGGTTGTAGTTTGCCATAAGCCCTGTGATCCTTGGGTGAACACGTCAAAGAAAGGCGTTCCTCTGAGGTGGAACGAGCTACACCCGAAGGCGAAAGACTTCTTGTCCACGGAGGCTACGCTTCAGTCTTTAAACACTTTGTACCGCGACTACACATTAGCAATGATCGCCGGAGATGACTTAAGCCAGTGGCACGATACTCCACTTTGGAAGAAACGAAGCGAGACCGCTCAGAATGGGTATGCCCCGATCAAATATGGGATGCAGGCTGACAAAATTGCGTATCAGCGCGCTTGGGAGTTGTTCGAAGCGGCAGATGCTGCTGAACGCATGACCCGCACCGCTGTTTCAACTGCAAATTCATCGAATGGCCAATCAGTGGATCGCATTGTGAAGAAGAAGGACCTCAAGTTTCCATCAGCAGCAGCTCTTCAGGACTATGTCACCGAACTTATGGGGGCGCAGGAGTATTGCTGCGAACTGACGGGGCTTCCTCTGGTGCTAGATGAAATCAACGGCGATCCTGCGAT
>NZ_OY759875.1 GCF_963662805.1 uncultured Cohaesibacter sp. | reverse complement strand
AGCGAGGTCTGGAGATTATTTTCGAACGGGCGAAAGTCAATGTATTGCCCAACGGCAATGGCTTGACGTTATTTGCGGTTCTCGATCAGGGCGACATGGATGTCGTGCTGGACGCCTGCTCACAAACAGCAGATTTAGAACCTGATCTTCCAGAACAAAGTCTTTCGGATGCCTCAACCTGCAGAGCGTTACCGCCTAACATGAGGGACTAGACGAAAAAAAAGCCCGCCGGATTGCTCCAGCGGGCCGGGTGATCACATCACTTTTTCAAAAGCGGCAATCTGGGATTTTCGCTCCATGTCTTGGCCAGCTTCAACACCCCATCCAACAGCGTTATACCTGCGTAACCGGTCAGAAATGTCGCTGGCGTGCGCGGCTCCTCGATGGTGATGCCGGATAGCGCCAGCAGTTTCACCATCACCGGCTCGGTGATACCGGTCAAAAAATATGCCGCCATGAGACCAACCACCACCGCACCGATCGCATAAGCAATCGCGCGTAGAACGGTCAGCCAGCTGCAATCCTTCAGCACCATCCGCCAGCTGACCACGATGGCCCGTGCGAGGGCACCAAAAAAGCCCGGCACAAGGTCCGGGCGAGAACTATGGGCAAGGCCAATAAGCTCCAGAAACTTGTCTGGCATCAATTGCGCTCCCCTTCAGGCGGCTTGGCCGTCTTTCCATCGCACCACCAAGCGCCTTTTGTCAGGGCGTTTCTGTCCTCGATCAGACGGCCATCCTTAAGCTTTGCGCCATAGATAACCGCCATATCCTCGGAATAGAGCTTCATGGCAAGGGATTGCCAGACGACGGGATCCTTGGTGCCCTCGATCGGATAGAGCAGGTCACCAACCACCCGGCCATAATATTTCCCGCCATGGATCTCGGTCAGGATCACCGGGTCACCGGGATGCAGGAGGCCAGCCTGACGCGCCTCGCCTTTCAGTAGCGCCATGCACTTCTTGCTTTTGACGCCATCCGTCCCGGCCACAAAAGCGGTCGCACGACAGCCGAGAAGGTTTTCGTGTGCCTTGACCTCGTCGGGCACGCTCTTGCCTCGCCAGAGGGGGTGCATCGTGCAGCCGGTGCCGACCTTCTCTGGCGTATCGATCCCGGCGATCCGTACGTCGACGCCCTCGACCGAGATATCGAGCCATGGCCGCACATCGACCTCGACCGTGTCCGCATCGATCACCCGGCGCACGATCGCCGGTGTGCGCTTACCATCCCGAAACAGCGTTTCCCGATCCTGTTTCCAGCCAGCCACCGCGCCGGACATGTGCCAGCAGACCAGAATCGCCAGCCCTGACGCCACAAGGCGCATCAATCGCCGCATCATTTCGATTGTCCTATCAGTTTGCAGGCGGGTTGCTGGCTATTGATAGCACAGATTTGCCGCCTCAGGGTGTAAAGGTCAGCCGCACAGACGCGGGGCGGGCTGTCGGCTGGGGTTGCGTCCAGCTCGTCGGCCAGACGGTCGACAAACTCTTTGCTGTAGATCTTGAGCCTTGGAACAGGCGGCGCGACCGCAGCTGACGCCACGGCCCCGGAAGGGGCGTCAGAGAGCCCCGTCCCGGCGCAAGCGCTCAACAATGCCATCAGGGCCAGGGTTGCCATGTGCCGCGTCAGCCGCCCTGCCCTCGGCCTCACGGGCGCGCTGCTCGGCGTCCCGCTCGTTGGCCAGGTCATCCGCCTTGTCGGCCTTGCGACGATAGGATCGCTGGTCCAACACGGACATCAGCAGGTGTAGGGCGAATGCCAGAAGGGTCTTGAGGAGGGACATAGCTACCTAGCTCCAGCTTGTAGACCGTCTCGCCGAAGTTTCCAGCGACATATTGCTCCAACTCCTCGGGCGAAAAACGGAAGTGTTTGACGATATCGGGGCCACGCTGCCCCACATATTTGGCAACGGTTTCCAGGATCTGATAACGGGTCTGGAAGCTGCCGACCCGCGCAGTCGATTGCTCAAGAATGAGCTGATTGAGCTTACTGCTCACAATCTGCGCAAGACTTTCCCGGTGCCTCTGATCCAACTCGACCCCAACATATTTTTTAATGAGCGTGGCCACATAGGTGATGACAAGAGTGATCGCCCCTGTGACTAGCGCCTCGATCCAAGGCATCGCCATCTCAACGAGCGGCTTAGTATCGATCACATAGGTCTCGGCGGCAAAGGCCGGTCGCCCGATCAGCAGACCGAGCGCCAGAGCGGCGACAAATGCCACAAGCGCGCGCACCCGACGCGGCACCCCGAGCACCGCCGCAAGAGCAATGGCCGTCCCGCCGATCAGGATAGGCAAGAAAAATTCAGCGCGCTTGGCGAGACCATAGAGGCCGCAGCCGACGACCATCCCGACCCCGATCGAGGCCAGTGCCGAATAGATGCCGCCGGAGGGATGGCCCGCCAACAGCGGCGCAATATGGGCATTGGAAAAGACGATGGCCAGCCCGACCAACAGGCCGAGACCGATGGCCCCGAAAGATGAAATCCGCATGGGAAACTCCTTTAAGACAAGGCGGCTCAGCCGCCGACGTCGCCAGCCAGCGCCAGTTGATTTTCGCAAGGCGAAAACAACGTGAGCGAAAACGGCGAGAGCGTTTTGGGTTGATATGATTTTGACTTAGGGAAACTGTCAGGCTGGGGGGGCGCCCCTACCAATCGACATCCTTGCCGCGCGTATCGATATGCACGAAGGTGTCGTAGAGCCCGAGGCCACCACTGAAGGCCCCGTTGCTCCGCCGCCATTTGAGACGGTCGTAACAATATTGCGGGTGTCTGGAAGCAGCGACAAAATCAAGAGCGGTGAAATCCATGTGCTCGCTGGCGGGGGCCCCGCCGATTGCCGCATTATAGGCAGGCGACCGATAGCAGCTGAGAATCCGGATCGGCTCCCCGATATCCTTGCGAAGCCACTCCAGCTGCTCGACCGTCTTGATGATATTCCACCACAACTCGGGCGGCGGATCGGTATTGAGACCAAAGCCCTTGTGGCGCGGATCCACATGAGCGTTGCCCTTGAAAAGGATCTCGGCAGCACTGAAGTGCTCAAAGCCGAACCCGGCGAAGAATTGCTCAAAGCTCATCATGCCCTGCTCCTTTTGGCTTTAGTTTGGTTTTCGGGATGCGCTTGGCGATCATCAGATCGGCCTTGCGCAACTCGGCATGTTGAAAATCGACGAGCGCTTTCAGCTCGCCGGGTGAAATTGTGTGCGGATCGGGAAAGTCGAGGACATCGGCGATGATCTCGGAGCAAAACCACCGGTCATCGCTATGCCATTGAATAGGCAGGATCTGACTGAGCAGGATCCCAAGCCAGTCATATTTGGCCCCGGCATCGAGTGAGATCCGCCCCGGCGCATCGGTAGGAGCCCAATCGACAGGCACCAGCTCCCACTTGTCCGCCGTGAAAGTGATGGCCTTGCTGCGGACACCACCGTCGCGCGGACTGGATGACCAGGCGGTCGCCGTCTCACCATAGCCGACGACCCGCTCAACCAGCTCAACATGGCTATAGGCCGAGCGTGTCCAGAGGCGAACAAAGCGATCAAACAACCGCCCTCGCCCGCGATAAAATGCTAGCGTGATCATGAACCACCTCAGATTTTCAGATAAGGCAAGCCGCTCCAACGCTCTTCACGATCAGGCCGCCATCGGCCTTGGCAAGAGCCCCATCATGGATTGGGCTTGCCGAGAAGTTGGTCCGAGCAGAGCGACGATCTTGTCTGGGTCAGCCAGAGGGCTGGCCGGGTTGCCCTCCGCATCGACGAATGTGTCGTTGCCATCTTCATCAACCGAGTGGATCACAACGAACAGGGCCGCTTGCGCCCTTTCCGCCGCCTCCATGTCGATCAGGTTGCTCTCAGCATCCCAATCCGGTCGGGTGAGCGGCATCTGTGAACCGCTGATCCAGTCCGCAGTGGCGTTGAAGCTGACCTGTGCGACCAGATCACCAACCTCTTGCTCGGTGCCATTATGGCGATTGAGGCGGCTATATGTTTCCGCATCGGCAGGGCCAGCGGCTAGGATCATTGCAAGATGACCAGCGTCATCACGTTTATCTGCCGGACAGGCTACTGTCACAATCATAACCGTCCCTCCGCTGCGGCTTGAGCTGCATTGCGAATGATCGCCCGCTCTGCATTCGTCGGTGTTGCGACACTATAGGCCTCGAAGGCAGCATCTATTTCAGCCTCAAACGACGTGGCACCGAACAGATATATATAGTCGCCGAACGAAGACAGATCCATGCCAACAAATTCAACGATCACCCATTCACCCGTAGAAATTACAGCAAATAGATCTGCTTGCGTTGAGCCGACCGTCACGCCGTTAATATATGCAGTAGGGCTTCCGGCAAGTGCGGCTGAATGCGGACCTGTGAAATCCCTAAAAGCCCCAACATATTCGTTACTTGCAACTCCATCATCACCATACATCAGACACGCAAATGCATCCTCAGTCCGCACCGCCATGCAGACATAGGTTTGGCCTATGTTCGGGATTTGCAGTTCTTGATTAGAGCCATTGAACCGCGCTAGATGTGTATTGCCGTCCTTGATGTATGTGGGGCGGTCGGCTAGGACGGCTTGGGTGGCCAATGGAGTTAGAGCTTTAACAGCTATATTTCCAATGGTAGCACCAGCCTCCAAAGATCTAAATATAACTCGATCTTCCGACGAATTAGATTGCCTTATAAGTCTATCTGTTATTGCAGCATAATCATCAGTTCCAAGCTTACAGCTAACACCACCAGTTATTTCTGCTGTGGCGATATGATACGTATTGGGGCTTAATATCGGCTGTGAGATGATCTGCCCAACATCTGTCGATGTAAAGCTTCCGTCGCCGTTATCAATCCAAGCACTAGTCCAATTGTCAGGGTCAACCAGATTAGTCTGCCCCGCCAACCACGCCTGCGGGGATTGCCCCGCCATGCTAGATTGATCTAGGACTGCGCCGACGGACTCGCCACCAGCGTCTTTGACGGAGATGTTGTCAAATTCGACGTATTCACCATCACCGTCATCGTTATTTTGCAGCGTGATGTACGTCGTGGTAGTCGTCGCGGTGAATTCAAAATCAAATTCACCGTCAACCGTCAAATCACCCTGAAGGATATTTCCTCCTCCGAGTCCCGTCCCAACCTTGAACTGCGGGAAATAGCCAGATGTGCCTTGAGAAACCAAGCCTGAGCATTTGTATCGTTTATTAATTTCTGTCGCAATGGCTTGAGATGCTCTGCCGCGAGGATCGCCGCCTGCTATCGTTATTCTCAATTTTCCATCAACAGAAGATAGAATAACATTAGGTTCGCCTACGTACGGATCCCACCCATCTGCATTTTCATCAAACCCACCATTCGCCACCAGATTAACATTACTGGGCGTGTCAACCAGATCCCCACCCGTAGCCAGAGAGTAGGTGGCACCAGGCTTGAACATATACATGAGGTCTGTAACAGAGGCAGCAAGGGCGAGCTTGGTCGCTGCTCGCGCAGCCCGCGCGCCCATCCGCCCCATCTGACCCATCGCGCCAAATTGTCCAAAAGCCATAGCCGCTTACCCCACGAGCTTGATGAAAAGCTGATGGCCAATGCCGAGTTTGAAATATTCCGGGCTGTCCGCCTTGACGAGAACCCCATTGGCCGTGTTGTCGAGCGTCTCCGCGTCGCCCGCAATGGCAACATCCTCATCCGAAAGGATGCGCACAAACTCGCGCCCGCTGATAATCTCACTCGCCCCATGCGCCTCGCCATCGCTGAGATCGATGGTCTCGCTGACAGAATTCTCGACCAGCAAGAGATCGCCATAAGCCGAACGCGGGCCAAACGTCACATTTACCTTTGCCATTGGATTACCTCTTTCAAGACAAGGCGCGAATGCGCCGACGTCGACAGCTCGCGCCAGTCGATTTTCGCAAAGCGAAAATGACGAGAGCGACCATCGGTTTAGACAAGGCGCGAATGCGCCGACGTCGTTAGCCAGCGTCCGTTAATTCCGCGCAGCGGAAACAACGAGAGCGGCCATGAATGTTTGCTATTCCCTGCGCCGAACAGCGCTCCAGAGAATGTCCCTGTTGCCGCCGCACGAGCGGCAGCGAAATTTGTACTCTATATCCTTGAGCCATCGGTGCGGCGGGTGGTGCGCCTGCATCCGCTGTGGGCTGATCACCGCCTCATGGCCGCACGGACACTTGAGCCGCATGAATATCCCCGGCCCAAAATCCCGAACCCGAACCGCCCAGCGCGGCCCGAGGACCACCACTTCCCATTCATCCATTTCGCCCTCCTGATCACGCGATCAGGAATAGAACAAAATTAGAACATTGGGAAGGGATCATCCTTTGCCATACCATTTCTCGGCATAACTCGAAATGCTTGGCGAGGGCTGACTTTTGCTTGTGCTCTTGGTGGCCTTTTTCGGCGTGCGCTTGTCTTTTCCGGCCTCGCCTTGCGGCTGTTCGACCTGACAGCTGACCGTCCAGCCTCCGGTGTTCAAGGTCATCGAGCAGGACTTGATCCGATAGGTGCCGTCGGACAGGCTATCTGCCCCAGACAGCTCAAGCGGTGCACCTGCGAAGATGTTGGCATCCCCATCAAGCGTCACCGTGCCGGTGCCACCCGCCCGCTCGGCTCCATCCTTCTCGGATGCTGCGCTTTGCTTGGCCTCGGATTCCGTTGCCCGTGCGCCGGGTCGTTGAGCCTTGGCCTTGCCGTCATCCTTCTGGTCGACATCACTGATCACCCATTCGGCTTTTTCAAAGTCGAACCATGGCGCGGACTGCTTTTGATAGTTGGCCCGCGAAACGCGCGGTGTGATCTGCCAGCTGATCAGATTGACGCCCCATGTCGCATAGACCGTCGGCAGCGTCTGACCGCTCACCGATTTGCCGCTATTGGCAGCCACCAGCACCGGCACCTTGCCGAACAGCTTGAACCGCGCGCCCAGCTCCTTGGCGAGCCTGTAGGCCCCCTCCTCAAAGCTTTCCCCATCGAAAAGCTCATCATCACGCACAATCGCGGCGAGAGACTGGTCGATCTTTGGTGTCAGTAAGTCCGCCTTGCTGGCCGCGTCGCCGAGGATCTGCTCGATCGTCTTTTTCTTGTAGGACAGTTGCAAGGGCTCTTTGCTCTTGCTGGTCTGGTCGCCGGATGAGCAATTGACAGTGCAGGTCCGCCCACCGCCAACGCTGCCGGACATGGCCGGTTGATCGACAAAGCCGATGAACCGGGTCACCATGCCCGCCCGTGTCCGTCCGATCCGGATCATCACCGGGTCATTCTTCTGCGGGCCAAAGATGCGGTCATCCGTGTTGTCGAGCGTGATGGACGCGGTGTCGCCACCCTCGCCGTCCGCATCGTTGATGGTGATCGACTGGACGTCGCTCAGGCTCGACCCGGATATCATGACGACACCGCCGACAATCACCTCATAGTAAAAGGTCTGCATGGGGTGCGCCTATCAGCTGAAAACCTGGATCGGCTCGGTCGTGATCGAGCTATTGTCATCCTCGATGTAGGGGATCTTGATCCTTGTCCCGATCACCAGCTCCATTTCGCTGGACAGCCCCGGATTGAGATCAAGCGTTGCCTCCAGAAGGCCGTCGACCCTCAACCTGCTCCGGTGTCGCCACAGAAGTCGCGACAGATTGAGGCCAAGGGTCTTGACTGTGACGGTTTCATAATTGGCCATGGATCACCTGAAAAGCTCGCCAATGATCGACGTGATGCGATTGAGGACTGTGGAAACGATGCCCAGCGCCGATGGGCTTTCTGTGGCCTCCAGCTGGATTGAAAAATCAACCAGCCGACCGGTGCCATCCACATCGATATGGCGGTGACCATTGCTGATGTTGGTAACGATAAACCAGCCCATGGGATTGACCCCGCCGCGTGTTACATAGACCGGCATGGAGTCCCGACAAGCGGACTGCAAATAGCTCATATGTTGCAGTCCGCCGAATGTTTTGGGGGCGATCTTGCCGGAAATTTCCAGCGTATCGTCCCCGATCTTGGTTTTCTCATGACGCGCCTTTGCGCCAAGGATCTCCTTGCGCACCGTTCCGCCGGTGGTATTCTCACCAACCGTCAGATTGCCAAAGAGCCACCCCTCGACGACCAGCCCGTCGATCACAAAAATTTCCGACATCTGATCACCTTATGCATAGCTCGACGAGCCATAGGCATCGCTTTCCGCGTCATGGAACATTTTGACGATCATCGCTGCGAGGGCGTTTTCATCCATCCCGGCACTTGGGTAAATATGCTGGATGACCTGTCGCCCCTGCCCCTTGCCTGCCATCGCCCGCAAGGATGCATTCGAGGTGACGTGGCCACGCCCGCCCATGGTGATGACCTCGCGGCCATTCTCGCCCACTTCCAACGTATCCCCGGCGTTGAAATCACCGCCATGCGCCCGCTTTTTGTCAACCAGAGAATCCCCGATCACGCGCGGACCACTCACCGGGATCGATCGGATCTGGGACGCCTTGTCCCTGAGAGCCGAGGCAATGCCGGAATTGGCAATTTCGCCGCTCAGCTTTTGTGACGCCGCCCGCATTTCGTCGACGGCGGATTGCGCATTGGCCCGGATCTTGGCCCGGTCCTCCTCGCTGGCCTCGCGATAGAATGTGAGCCGCTGGCGCAGCTTCTCGACCTCGTTGGATGGGGCGGCTCCATCGCCGATGCGTTTGGACTGTTGCCAGACCATCGCCCGCTCAACATCGTCGCGCGGCTCGACGCCACGGAACTTTTTGAGCCACGCATCAGGATCCGCATGCGCCTTTGCGCGATCCTGTGCGCCCATTGCCAGCAGGGCAACCGTGCCGCCAGCAACCGCCGCGACAGGAAGCGCCCGACCGATCGCCCCAGCTGCCGGGACAAATTTGCGGCCCTTTTTGCCTGCGGTCTTTTTGCTGCCCTTGCCATCGTCGAACAGGCTGTCACTGACAGATTTGGACTTACCCTCCAGCGTCGTGAAACGCTCGATCAGGCCGTCAAGCCCCTGTGTCAGAGCGATCCAGCCCCCTTGCGCCAAAGCCTTGGCCAGTCCGGCACCGGCGACAGCCAGCGTCAGCCCAGCCACAGCCCCGGTCGCGCCAACAGCGCCAGCCCCGACGCTGGTCATGGTCTCCAGCGCGCCGCTGTTCTTGTCCATCCATGCCTCAAGCCTGTCGAGATGCGGCTGGATTATGTCGGATATCTTGCTCATGCTGCCGAGGAATGACCCGGAAATCTTGGCGGAAATCCGGTCCCAGCTTTGCGCCATCTTGTCCATCTTGGCCTGCGGATCGTTGAGGATGTCGGCCAGATCGCTGTCCAGATTGCCAGCCCCCTCGACGCCCGCTTTCTTGTACGCCTGATATTTATCGAGCTGGGACATAAGGGCTTGAGCAAAGCTGCGCGCCTGCCTGTCACCAAACATTTCATCGAGGCGAAACTTGTCGCCCTTGGCCACCTCTTTGATCACTTTCCCCATGTGTAGCACTGGATCCTGACCATACTTTAGAGCGCCTTTCCACTCCCTCTCGATATCGATGCCTTTTTTGCCGAAGCGCTTCTTTGTTTCGTCCGAGCCCAACGCATCCAAAAAGTTTGCAAAATTGTTGGCCGCCGAGCTGTCATCGCCGGTCGCATTGCGCGCCACCTGAACCGCCGCTGACTGAGACGCCACCGCATCCATTCCGAAAAATCCGGCAGACTCATACTTTGATGCCAGCTCTGCGCCATATTTCGACATGGCGTCCATCTCAAACTTACCTGACTTGCCAATTGAATACTGCATTGCCAGAGCCGTTTCGATCTGGCTTGGCGACACTTTCAGATTGCGCAAGTGGGCATCGGTCAGATTAACGAGATCGCCCATCTCGGCCTCGGCCACCTTGGCCACCTTGCCCCATGCCATCATGCTTTTCTGGATGGCGTTGTTGCTCATGCCAGCCTCGGCGGCAGTAAAGACACCCTCAGCAATCTGAGACCGATCAAGACCCGATTTTGCAGCAACCTGATCAACCATTTTCCGCGTCGTCGCAACATCGGACTTGGAGACAGGCCCGCCCTGATCATTCTCGGCTTTGGTGCCAAAACGAGTAAACCCGGCATTATATTCCGCCGCACTATAGACCTTGCGATAGGCCGCACCCGTCAGGCGCTTGGTGCCATAGAGCACACCGGCGCTCACCAGCGCCCGCTTGCCCCACTTGTCCCGGTTCTGCTCGATGCGCTGGAGCTTTTCCTGCGCCTTGCGCGCCGATTCCGCCCGGCGTTCCCATGCCGCCCGATTGCGGTTGATGTAACCCTCGGTCTGTTTCAGCTCGGCCTGCAGGCGGTTTTCGGCGGTCGCGATCTTGCGGACCGAAATGCCCATGCTGTCAAGATTGTGCTTGGCCCGCAACATCTGTTGCGAGTGCTTTTGCGTTGCCCGCTCAGCCTTCTCGACCGCGCGCGTTGCCCGCTCATAGTCCGCCCGCATCTTGGCGGTGACCTTGCCGCCCTTCGAAATCTCGCTATGCAGCTTTTTCTGGTGCTGGCGGAGCTTGTCCAGGTTCTTGCGGCTGTCTTTCCATTCCTTGTCGAGCTTCTTAAAAGTCTCGATCGCCTTAATCGGACCCTTGATGTCCTCCAGTTTTTTCAGCGCACCACCGGCGCGCTTGGCAAACTGCTCGCACTGTTTCGCGCCACGGTCCAGCGGCCCCTTGATCTTCATCAGGGCACCGACCGACAGCTTGACATCGACCTGCTTTGTAGCCATGGCGCGCAATCCTCATTCTCTTTGCGGTGCCGCCAGTTTGGCCCGCATTTCCATCACTTGCTCAGCCCGGCGTGACCATGCCAAAAGCTCCTGCATGGTCAGCGCCTGATATTGCTGATGGGAAAACATCATCGGGAAAACCCCGGCGATGGTGGCGATCAGGTCGTCACGCCCTGCCAGATCGTCAGCTCTGCCGGATCTGTAAAAAAATCAAAGGCAGCGCCAATGACCCGATCAAAATCTGGCCCTTGCAGATCACGGATCTGGTCGAGCGAATAGCCGCTGAGCTTGACCGCACATTCCGCACGCAAATCGATAAGGGTCTTTTCGCCTGTAACGATTGCCCGGCCCTCATCATCAATGGTGAGCTGAGTGGCAAACCAGCAACTTTCGTGACCGGTCGGCGTCTTGAGCTTGACAGACTTGACGATCTTTCCATCGACGATCCAGTCAAAGTCGACCGGCACCTCGGTCTCTTTCCAATAATCCTCGACCTTTGGCTCCGGTTTGATCTCATCGATTTTGGCATCAAGCGCCAGCTTGATGGCCTCAAGATCGGAAAGGGACTGGAAGGCGTCGCCGCCCCCTAGTAGATCGAGGATCTTGTCTTTGGTCGTCAGTTTCTTTTCATTTGACATGAAATTCACCCTTAGCCGAGAATGGCGCGGTTTTCCGCATCGACATCAATGCCCGCAACTTTCATCCCGCCCTTGACCGACCATGCATAAAGCTGCTGGCCATTGGAGGAGATGGCGTAGGACATCACGCCACGGAAAGCATATTCATGATGGTGTAGGCTCTTGCCGCTGCGCGCCTCCGGTGTGATCTTGGCCAGTCGACCATTGTGGGTCATCTTGTAGGCCGTCTTTTCGCCGGTATGCGCGTTTTTGACGACCCCGTTGATGGTCCAGTTGGCAGGCATCAGGAATGCCTGATAGAGCTGATCGAGATTGCCGACCAGCTTCAGCGTCGGCTCGATCACCTGCAGTCGACCGGTGTCAATCTGGACCGTGTGCCCGGACATGCCTGAGCTTTCGAAATCCTCGAAATCGGCCTCCAGATTGGGCAAGCCAAGCTCGGCGATCTCGATACGGATCACCTCGTCGGGGAAAAGGTCGCAAAGGACAGAAACGTCCTGAAGGGTCTTGATGTCATGATAAGCCATCGGGCGCTCCTTATGCGGTCAGGTTTTTGGCGAAAGCTTCAAGCTGGGCGATCTCGATCTCGATGCCAGCAATATCCGGTGCGAGCGTCTGATCGGTGCGCATCAGTGGCGAGCGGAATTCAACGCCGCCGGACAGCTTGAGGATGCCCTCGCGCCAATCATCGACCGACCCGCTATTCGGAATAAAATCGATGCGTGGCGCGGTGTAGATGTGCCGCTCGTCGGCGAGACTGTTCAGCCAATTCTGCGCCCCGGTGATCATGTTCTTGAACACCGCATAATCAACGTTGTTGATCAGATTGTGCTGGGCGTAGTAGCGCGCCAGGGTCAGCAGCACATAGTTTCTCATGCGCGCCTTGTTGTAGAATTTCAGCTGACTGTCATTCGACATCGAATGCGCGCCGCGATACATGGTGCCGCCATCGCCCGTGGCATTGTCATCAAGACCGTTGCCCAGCGTCAGGATGCCAAGCCCCTCCTTGAGCAGCCGCTGGCCTTCGCAGGCATCACTGAAGTCATTGTAGGCGATCTCGCGCGCCGGGCCGGAACATGTGATCGTGCGACCGCCAGCCACATGGCTGGGGATGCCGTCATGGATAAAATCAACTCCAATCTGGAGCCCGGCGATATAGCCCGAAGGGCCGCGCGTCACCGGATTGCCGGAGCTGTCCACATCGAGCACATGGGTCTCGATCATGTGGGCGTTGGTCATGTCATAGAGCGCGCGTGCCGCAAGGGCCGCTGCCTCGGTGGTGCCGGTGCCATTGACAAAGGTAAAGCCGAAATCATAGGCGTTGACCTCGTCGAGGTTGTTGACGATCGCATTGGCTCCGTTGGTGACATCCGCATCATAAAGACCGGCAACGGTCTTGATGCGCGGCGTCAAAGCACGATGGGCAGCCGCCAGTTTGAAGGCGTAAGCCCCGGACCCATTGGCAGACGACCCCGCCAGATTGGCGATCGTCTCGGTGTGCTTGGTTGCCGGATCTGCACTTTCGCCCTCCGGCACGATGACCACGGTCACATTGGTCGCCGACACGCCATCGGGCAAGCCAGCCGCGATGCATTCGATCTGATCGAGAACATCACCCTCGCCAAATCGCTCAAGCAAATCCGTGTCAGCGGTCGAAACAGTGTAGCAATAGTTATGCTCGACGCCGCTCGCTTTGTTCGGCGACGTGCCAAGGACGCCCGGAATGGACATATCCATTTTGTCGACGATCTGGACCGTCTGGCTTGTATCATAAACAGCGCTCGCGCCTACAGTTGGTTTTCCCATCGGGTTACCTCTTTCAAGACAAGGCGCGAATGCGCCGACGTCGACAGCCAGCGCCAGTCAATTTCGCAAGGCGAAAATGACGAGAGCGACCATCTGTTAAGACAAGGCCGATCCCGCAAACGTGGAAGCGACCATCATTAAAAAACCCGCTCACAAAGTTGGGCGGGTGATCGGGTTTGGATTGTGGGGTTTGGCTTGCCTACGGCGTCGGCCAATAGGCATTGTCGGTGTAATCGGACGGGATCGGCGTTGCGGCCTTTAGATCCCAAGATGCCTGCATCACGGCAGAAATGAAATTTGCCCCGCCTTGCCAAAGCTCAAGCACTTGAGGCGGCGTTAAATCATGATCAACGTTGTCGGCGTCGCGGAAAGTGATGGTGGTCGTCGTGTCACCGGATGCGATGCGGAGCTGAGCACCTGTTGCAAGCCCCAGCAAATTGGTCTGATCTTGAACCCTTCCCTGCAGTGGGATCGGATCCACAACACCGGTGACAGAAACATTACAACCGTCCTCGATGCGTTTTAGACGCTCCAAATTTACGTCATCCCCTGTCAGTGGACCCGGCTCCTCCGACTCAGGTTCAACAGGTGTTGCTTTCAGGTCGCGCTCACTCGGATCGCCGAGAAAGTCAATGCGAACGGAATTTCCCTCCCCATCAAACCACGTCTCGCCACGATGATCGGCAAGGATTTCCCAGCCGTTATCACTCCACTGAACAGATTCGCCGTCGCCCGCTTCTGGCGGACCCTCTTGCGTCCAGCCATCTTCAGCCGACGGCTCGCCCAAAAAGTCAATGACAACCTGAGCGCCATTCAACCACCAAACCTCGTCACGATGATCAATAACGGCGACCCACGCCCCATCTTCAAAAACACGCGCATACCCTTCTTGAGCCTCAGGGGGCGCTGTTTCTGTCGCAAATGACGGAATAAGGTAGACATCCTTTTCGAGCGGTGAGATGTCAGCCCAAGAAGCACTTAGAAATTCACGAGTTTGCGGATGATAGTTATAAATTATCAGAGACATGGTGAACCTCAGTATTTGATGCAGTACAACAGCGCGACGTTTCTCGGCCTCGCTTCTGCGCCACCGCTGGCACCAGACGTAAACGCGGCGATGTTTAGCGTGTGTGTGTGACTGTCAGAGCTTGTATTGCCAGAGCCAGCGGAATAGTGCGAGATGCTGCCCGAGCCGTGCGTGAAGCTGCCGGACTGCGTTCCTGCCGTGTGCGTGTGGCTGTCACTGGATGTCGTGGTTGACGGCGGGTCAACCGAATGAGTGTGTTCCGCATTCTGATCCGCTTGGGATGAGCCAAACACGCGGCCTGCGTCAACACTGCGTCCATCGTCGTAGCCCCGGATGAACTCTCCACGGAGATCAGGCAGGTTAAACGTCGCGACTCCGTCACCCTCTCCAAAACTTGTTCCGATCGCTGCAAACAAGTCGGCATAAGATGCCCTTGAGACGGCTGCCCCGTTCGCCTTCAACCAACCCTCCGGCGCTGTGCTCATTGCAAAAGCCTGAACAGCTCCCGTCAACAGACCAGAGACCTCAGAAGACAACTCCTCAAATTCTTCAGCGCCGGGCTTTGCTTCGATGGCCTCAGCCAAAACGGCCAGAGCCGCAGCCAGCTCAGCAAGAGCCGCAGCTGCATTCCCAGCCTCGACGCCGTTGCCCTCATCCACCACCACGTTGGCTGCGTTCAGGTTGCCCGCCTTCAGCTCGGTCAGTTTGTCCTGAGCAGCGGTAACAGATGCATCCAGTGTCGCGATGTTTGTTTGCAGCGTTTCGAGCTGCGGCGCGATTGTGACAGCAATATTCTGTAAGGCCGCCGACACGCCAGACGCTTCCAGCGCTTCGAAGCTGGCCACCTTATCGAGACAGATCTGCACCTCTGCAAAGAGCGGCGTGAAAATGTCCTGATAGAGCTGCACTGTCAGGTCGGTGGTGCCGCCGTTAATCCCATTGACCGCATCAATTGCATCCTGCAAAGCCATAGCTAGTTCCTCAGCTTTCTGCGCTCGTGGCTTCGATCAGCTCGGCGCTCTTGATCTTGTCGCCATCTCCCTGCGCGACGATTGCGTTGAGCGCAGAGCCCTTCATTTTCAAGTTGGCTTGGCGAGGGCGATAGACAAACACCCCCACCTCAACCTTTTTGCTGAAGCGCACCAGATAGCGCTCCTCGTCGATGTAGCTTGTTTCAGCCATTGAGATAATTCCTTAGAATGCGTTGGTCTGAAGGCTCTCAACGAAGGGCAACAGGATGTCGCTGTCCGACGTCGCGTCAATCCGCCCGGCGAACGTGGTCACCGCCGACCCGAGCGTAAAGTCTGCCGTCACCTTGATGCGCGTCTCATCGTCTCGATCGACCGTATAGTCGATCGCGTCCGCCTCGATGACAGTGCCGTCAACAATCAGCTTGGGCACTGCCGTATGGTGCGCATCGTCGAACTCTTTGAGATAGGCGATGATACTCACACTGTCTGTCGCCTGCTCGAATGTGTAGTCCTCGGTAATGGCGGCCATATTGGTGGCCATCCGGGCGACAATGATCCGGGCATTGGCATCGAGAATAATGAATGGCGCATTGTCCGGCGTGTTGACAAACACCGCCTGAAGTTCACAAAGCACCGGCTTGGTGGCGAGCGGGTTGTCGTCCCGCCCATCCATGTCGATCCATTCGGTCGTGCCGCTTGGCTTGATTTGCCACGTCAGAGAGGATGACCCTGTCTGGACGGCAGCATATGCCATTTGCAGCTCGGTCATGCCGTTTTCAAGGCTGATCGGCTCCATCGGAACGACGGTGCGGTTTGAGCTGAATTCCGCCGTGATCAGGCGGAAAGGATAATCGACCTCGTTGGATCCCTGCGACCAGACACCATCCGCCGACACAAAGCTTGTTCCTTCCGGAAAAGCGTTGCCGGTCGTTTTGGAGATGACATGGTTGCCGGTCGTCACCGTATACCAGGCATACCGCTTGCCCGGCTCGATCGCCACAGCGACCAGATCAAACTCAACCCACCCCTCGGAAAGATCCGCATGCGCCACGGTCGCGCTTTTCAGAATGCTGTCATATTCCGGTGTGCCATCGTCCCGCACCTCGCACAGGCAAAGGGTGACATCCCCCGAGGAGCCGATGCTGGTGAAATAGATCTGGATCGCCAGAAGGATTCCATATTGGCTGCAAGGGAACGCCTCGGCATAACTGGCTCCGGCCAGGCCGACCTCGGTTGCAATATAGCCGACATAGGTCTCCGACTGATCGATCCGGATGATCCGTCTGGCGTGAATTGTCTGGCCGTCCTTATATTCCTCGGTGACCAGGGTCACCTCATATTCCTGTCCATTCAAATAGAACAGGTCACCGATACGCCCCGCCGAAACAGCAAAAGCCTTCGCCAGACCAGAATTGACCGTTATGGTCTCACCATAGCGGATTGACTCATAGCCAACCGTCTTCTCGACGGCAGTCCGCGTCGTGTAGGCGCTGGCGGAGATATTCTGCTCGCTGTCACCCTTGGCCAGCTCAAACCGCACCACCCGCTCATGAGCGGGCATCAGGACCTTATTGTCATAGAGCGCGATTGCGGTGTCCGCCGCATCAAGTAGCTCGATGCGGTTGTTTATCATGTTGGCGTAAGGAAAGCGGATCCCTTCGAGAATGCGGAATGCCGCGTTTGCATGGTCAAGATCCCAGAAGTCCTTTTCCATGCCATAGTCGATCTTGTAATTGAAGGCATCGTCCGGCAAATCCGCATCTTCCCTCAATTGCGCCAGATCACGGACCATCTGATTGATGAGCCAGAGAGGCGGACCATCCTCGATCTGCTGGGCGATGCCCGCCACGTCCGTCTTGATCGTGGTGACGGCATTCTGGATCTTGGTGATATTCGCCTCGGCCGCCTGCAGCCGCAGCTCAATCTCATAGACCGATTTCACGCGCGCGGCTTCATTGGCGACGATGTCCTCGACACCGGTCGACTTCAGCAGCACAAAGGCGATGCAACAATCATCCTCGTCGATGGTTGGCTTGACCGCCGTCGGGCTGATCACGCCCGCTTGGACGGTAATGCTCACCGTGCGCTTGGTCACTTTAGGCACGGATTGCGTCACCGGTTCGGAGCTGTTGAGCGGCTCGTCGCTCGCTTCCAGCTGCCGGTTCCCGTTGACCGTGTCCTCATTGGCCCGTGCTAATAGAGCGACCCAACATTGATCGGTTGAGACCAGAGGCTTGTAGGTCTCAAGATTGAGATCATCAGCCGTGTCAAAAATGTAGGTCGCGGAACCGTTGTAATAGCGCCCGACGCCGATGGTCACGGAGTCCGCGTCAGCCGCCTGACTGACCGTGAAGCTGGAATAGTGGGCGGGCCAGCCGAGCGCCTTGGCGGCATTCTCGTCGAAATCATCGCGCGCATTTTCACTGATCGCAGTGAAGTCGTCAGGATCGACGATTTCAGCCTCATTGAAATGAATGATGTCCATGGTGCAACCTACAAATGTTCGCGATCAACAAACGGACTGATCGTGTAAGAGCCATCAAGCGGCAGGCCGTCCCCAAAGGTCGCGCGCCGCTTGTATGAAAAGTTGACGAGATATTCGACATGCTCGGCCTTTGCGATGCGCGCCGCCTTCTTGGCTCGCTGCAAGGGCGTCAAATCGACCGGACGCGCCGCCGCCTGCCCCAGAGCACCCCGCCCCAAGACAAAGCTATTTGGTTTGCGCACCAACAGCACCTTGATCAGGTACCGCGCCTTGAAGGCCGGGGAATTGCAGTGGCGTAAAGGACGGACTTGATCGCCCCAGAACAAACCGGCAAGGATAGGCGATCCGGTCGACGATCTCGGCGTCGACAAACCAGAGGAAGCGCTTCAGCCCCTCCAACGTGCCTTTCAGCTCGGCCAGCTGCTCGCCGGGATAGATCGTGCTCAGCCCTGCGCATTGCGCGATCATCTCGCGCTTGCGCTCCTCCGGCCAATCTGAAAACCACAGATCAACTGAATAGTGAGCCGCCAGACTTGGCAGCCACTTTGCGGGCGTCTGGTATGGATCCATGATTGTCGCATAGTCGACCGGCAGGTCATCCGACATACCCGCCGCCATCGCCTTCTCGATCGGCATAGCATTGGAACGCAAAGGCAGGGAAGTCATGTCTCCACCTCATATCCAACCGATAACGACCCAAGCACCGGCACCGCGTAGGGATCTGGCTCGATGACAACCGGCGCGTTATCGATGACAATGAGCACATTGTCCCCATAAGCCGCCCCGGCCAGCAGCCCGGCTGGGATCTGCCCACCGATCAGAGACCGCGCCAACGCTGCCTTGCGCACCCGCTCGATCGCTTCCTCGACGATGACCTCAGGGTCCGGCCCGACACCGGGCACTGTGATCGTCAGATCAACGTCATAGATTTGCTGCGCAGCCTTGAGGATGGCAATGCTCATCCCCTCCGGCTCGCGATTGATGTGTCGCACGGCAGCGGACACCAGATCGCGCTCGGCGTCTGTTGGTAGAGCGCCATCAAGGCCACAGATGACAACATCCGTATCCCCGCGCCGCCCATGGACCAATTGGCCGTTGACCCTTGCGTCACCCATCAGAGGCCACGCGCCCCAGGCGTCAAAGAGATATCGACCAGCCGACCCGCTCGCTGGAGCGTCAAAGCTCAAGAGATAGCGCCGGAGCAGATTGAGATCTGCCTCCATGACCGCGTCACTCGTTGCAGTTGCCTCGGTAACAGTGAGGCGGGCGATGTTGCGACCGGCGACCAGACTGTCAAGATTGGTGTCCGTCGAATAGGGCGCCAGCAGAGCCTTGATGGCATCATTGACGCGCGCGCGATCGAGCAGCCGCAAATAGCTGAATGACCGCCCCGACAATCTTGGCCGGGTCGGTCTCAAGCAGATCAACATCATAATCCGGCAGGCTTTCGTCGATCGCCTGCTCCTCGGCCCAGACCGCCAGAAACCGGTCGCGATACCCGCCAAAGAGATCGTCGAAAGACAATTCCTCAAGCACAGGAAGGCACAGGCACGTTGGAACAGGTCAATCGCTGTCGGAGCATAAAAAGCCATGGGAAACTCCAGCCTAAACGCGGATGGTCACGTTGGCCTTGGCGACCGTGAAATCGCCAAGATGCGCACAGCGGCATAAAACTGCCGAGAACACCAAAGCCGAAAACGCCCTCGCGGCGCTTGTCGACCGTCTCGTCTGGCACAAAGCGGGTCAGCCTGAAACGCGGCTCCCAGAGATCGATTGCCAGCGCAATACACCAGTAGATCAGCGCGGCGGTCCGATTGTCATGGTTTTCCCTGAGCAGCAGGGTCGTGACAAAGGAGCCGAATTCTTCCAGCTGCACCAGCTCGCCAAACTTGGTTTGCAAGATGATCACAATGCCTTTGCGCCACATGCTCAACCCCGCTGAGCGGCTTGCCGGTCCGGCCATCAATCCCCGCCATCAACAGCGCCTTTGGTCTGGGCCGCCTCGGTCGCTACGGCTTCAGTCGCCGCACCCGCTTTTGCCTTGGCAGCTGCAAGCTTTTTCTTGCTGGCCTCGCGTGCGGCGCTGCTCACCTGACCCGTGCGCAGGAAAGGCTCAAGCTGCTTTTCCGTCATCTCGATCGGATCCTTGGCATTGCGCGGAGCCTTGCTTGGTGTATCGACGACCGTGACTTTGGTCTCGCCCGGCACAACCCGCTGACCCAACATCCGGTTTGCGGCGTCTTTGGTCACCTTGAATTCTTCGCTCATGACTATCCCTTTCTACTGTGGCACACACGGTTAGATCACCACCGCTGACCACGTCTGTGTGCTTGTGCGTCTGATCGCTGGCGTGGCCATCATTCTTGACATAACCGTCATTGTGATCGACGTTGCCCTTGGTTGTGATCCCGGCCTCCGTGATCGAAAGACTTGTTTCCGCCAGCCTTGGCGAAAAACTTCTCAGCCGTCATCTGTAGTCCGACCGCCCCGATCCCGATCAGAATCTCATCCGCCTCGGATGACGGGCTCGGATTTTTGCCAGACCAGTCACCCGGCTGGGCGAAGGCTTGGCGAGCGTCCACCATTCGGACAGATCAATGTCACGACCTGCCCCACCGATGGCGTCACCCTGATCTTGATTGCGCCAGACGCAAGCGATGACCAGCGCGCATCGATCGGATCGCCATCACCAACCTTGACTTTGACCCGGTCGGATTCATTGTCGACCTCGACGACGTTGCCGATCCGGATGATCTTGGCCGACACATGCTCAAGCCGGGAAATACGATTGAACAGACGGCGCACGCACGTCAGGGATCATCGCCTCACACCTCCGATGGGTCAGTCTCGGTGATCAGGCCATCCATCGGCACGCCAAGCGAGCCGGTGATTTCCGTCACCCTGATCGGAACAAGCGATTGCGTCCGGTCATAATCCTCGCGACTGTCAAGCCCAAGAATGACCGCGCTCGATCGTTCAAGTCCTATCTGCTCGATCCCACGCGCCCAATCAGCCAGATCGCCATCCCCTTCAAAGACCTTGCGTATCAGGGTGGCAATTGCTTTGTAGTGATCCGGACCGTCGCTTTCGAATTTGCTGATTGCCTCGGCCCAGACGCCCACCAGAGGCTTTCCCGCGCACTGGCGAGTGATAGGACGGTCATCGGCATTACAATGCGCCTCAGGGCGCGCTTGTGGCCCTTGGCGTCAACACCGCAATAACTGCGTATAGGGCCAGCAAAGTCGGAAAATTCTCGCCATTGCTCGGCCCATTCACCACTGATCGCCCTGAGATGCGCATCAATGTCATCTTCAACCAGATCACACATCAGCTCGGCTCTGGCGTTCATTCGCTTTGGAATGACAACCAGCTCGCCGTCCGGTGCTGTGAAACTTTCCTGCACCCCGGCCAGGATGTCGATGGCCAGATCGACCACCGGCGGCCTGTTCATCTCGAATGACCGGTCAAAATTCTCGGTATAGACGGAGGCCAAAACATCCGGCCATGTCTGGGCGTCCTTACCGTCGTCGAGCGGTGCGATCAGGCTGTCCTCGACATTCCCTTTCAGCGACGGGATTTCCATCAGCATTTGCACGGTCAACATGCG
The DNA here is from genome assembly GCF_963662805.1 of uncultured Cohaesibacter sp. Classification (NCBI taxonomy): domain Bacteria; kingdom Pseudomonadati; phylum Pseudomonadota; class Alphaproteobacteria; order Hyphomicrobiales; family Cohaesibacteraceae; genus Cohaesibacter; species uncultured Cohaesibacter sp. The sequence continues at coordinate 24,710 of NZ_OY759875.1, read as the reverse complement.
CAACATGGTCTTGGCAAGCATGATCAACCCTCCATCGAGCAGCCACAGACAATCCAGCCGTTGTCCTCGTCGAGGACATCATCGACGACAAAAGCTTTGCCATCGATCACCTCACAAAAGCGATCACCCTGTCTCGGAATTCGCGTCAGGGAAAAGTGATCCGGATGGATCGAAATGACAAAATCATGATTGGCCAGCATGACCCGCATGCCGTCCTGCATGTTGCGCAAATCCGCATCGTCAAGGCTGCGACTGGCAACCAGATCCGCCTTGACCTCGACCGGCGCGTCATCCGCATCGCCGCTGGAAAGAGATGACCATCCGCCCGAATTCACGCCGATAAAATAAAGAGGCTTGCCGAAATGCTCAGCAAGCCCCTTTGTGCGAGTTGCGAACCGCTCGCCAAACGACGAGCGGGCCATTACTTGGCAGCCGCACCAGCCGTGCCACCCGTCTCGGTGCCGGTCTCGTCGTCATCCTCATCGTCGCCGTCACTGGACGCCCCCGGATCATCAGACCCGTCACCGCCCGTCGATACCTTCCCGGTCTCGTCATCATCTTTGCCGGAAGTGACGACCGTCACCTCCTTGAGGGTGACGGCCTTGTAGTCATCAACGAGCGCTTTCAGCTCTTTTGTCGGGTTGCCCGCCTTCGTGAACAGCTTGGCATGCGTGTCCGGCAGGATCTCGGTCCCGGCATCAGTCGCGCCCGCCGATGTTTTAAGACCGAATTTTGCCACATGAATTGTCACTTTCGCCATCAGATCAGTCCTTTGATTTTCATGGTGCCATTCGGGCGACCGGGAATCATGATCGGAGCCGACTGCGTCATGGCCACATCCATGGACGGATTGTCCTGCTCATAGACGCGCGGGAAAATTGGCAAAGGCTGAAGGCCCGCCTTCTTGTCCTCGATCATGCCAAAGCCACGGACACCATAGACGCCCTCGGTGCCCGTCACGCCAACCGGCGCAAACCATCAACACCTCATCGGCCGCCAGATAGCGCTTGGTCTGGTTGTCGACCGGATCGCGATAAGTGCCCGTGTGAACATAGATGTTGAATTCACCAACGGCCCCTTTAAAGATTACCGGATCATTCGGATCATCTGCGGTCGGCGACGTAACGATCGTAGAGACATTGCGGATCGTGGTATCAAGTTCCTCCTTAATGGAGTTGTTTTTCTTGAACACGCGCCAAATTTCGCGAGACATATAGACGTCTCTCAAAGGCGTCCCGCACTGCTCAGCACCAGCACCAGACCAGTCCTCAAGATCGCTCTTAATGTCATGATCCACATCGGACCATTTTTCCGTCGCGATCGTCACGACAACGGTGTTGTTGGCGTTGCGGCCAAAATCAACCAGTGTGGACGGATAGTCCTCACCGACAATGGTAACGGCACCGTCGATCAAAGCCATCTGTGCCATCCATTCCCAGCGCTGGGTGATTTGCAGCTTCTGCTGCGCCAACACCTGCAAGACGGCGGCGTCCATCCGATCCATCGCATCCATGATGCCGCCGAACGGCTCACCCGCCATGCGGGTCTGCACATCGCCGGGACGAACAGGGTCAAGTGGCTTGAGGTAAGCAGGCTTGAAGGATTTGACGGCAAAACCTTGGCGATTTTGCGGGCGACCTGCCGAGGTCGGAATGACGAATGGAGCCAGCACCACCTGCCCCTTGAACACATCATCAAAGTAGATTTCCGACTTGTCTGAAGCGTGTTGCACCTTGAAATACTTATCAAGGAAATGCGTCTTGGGAGAGATGATTGTCTCGATGGTGGCAATTAGCTCTTCGAGCGTGTAAAGATCCATGTCAGATCACCTCATGCAGGAGTGTAAGAGCGGCAGTAGATGCCAACCGCGCGAAAGGCCCGCTTGACAGTAATGAGGTCAAGCTCGCCGATATTGATCAGATCCTCGTTGAGATCATCGACCTCAACAATGACGGGCACCGTCTGGTCGGCGGCGATGGTCATGTCCTCCATGATCACCGCATCCGCATTGGCAGCGGTCGCGAGCGGAATGTAACGCTCGTTTTCCGCATCCCATTCCAGCACGTCGCCGCGCTCATAGGTGCCTGCAAGAACCGTAAAAACAGCGGTCTTGACATTCGGCCCATGCAGGATCGCAACCGTGCTGGAGCCGTGATTGGTAAAGCTGGCCAAGGTCATTTGGCACCTCCAAACTGTTTCTGAGCACGAGCCAGAAGGCGACCACCCTCAGGCTTGCCGCCGGTTGCACCGACGCCAAGGTCGGGCTGCTTCTGCTCCGCCTTTGAGCGGCTGGCCGCATACTGCGCCGCCCCATCATTGGCCAGATCACCGGGCTTTGGTTCCGGCTCCGGCACGTTTGGAGCGGCCTTGATGGCATGGGAAAGACTGGCGACGATGTCCTCGGCGCTCAGATCTGTCGTGTTGAGCAAATGCTCGGCCAGATCCCTGTTCTGATTGAAATCTTCACAGGACGTGACAACCTGACGCCGCTCACGATCCGCCTTGATGGCAGCCGTCGCAGCCTCGGCCTTCACTTTATCCAGATCAACGGCTTCAACATCCGCCGCCTGTGGTTTGCCAGACATGGAAATCTCCTTTTTCTGACGGGGTGGTGCGGCGGAGGCCGCAGACTGGGAAACAGGAGGCGTCTCGAAGGTCCAGTTGTTTTGCTTGGCAACCAGCTTCAAGTGCTCCGGCGCTTTAGAATAGGTTCGATAATCGAACGCGATGAGGTCGGTTTCTGTCGCCTCATCGGTGCGATGAGCAAAACCGGCCTCAACCGCCTCCTGACCGTCGAAATAGGTCTCATCTTTCATGATCTGGCGACAGTCGGCTTTGTCTTTGCCGCTGGGGCGAGCATAGATGCCAGCCATCTGATCCGCGATCTTGTCGAGCCGGGCGACGATCTTGGACATGTCATCGGCATTTCCCCACGCAAAGGTCATGGGGTCATGGATCATCAGCAACGCACCCTCGCGCATGACGATCTCATCACCAGCCATCGCAAGAAGGGACGCAGCAGACATCGCCATGCCATCGATTGAGATGGTGACGTTGCCCCCGTGCGCTTTGAGCGCGTTGTAGATGGCAATCCCGGCAAATGCGTCACCACCCGGCGAGTTGAGCAGGACGTCGATATCCTCATCGCCACCAACCTCGGCAAGTGCCTCGACGACCTCATTTGCCGTAAAGCACTCATCCCAGAAGTCGAAGCCAACAACGCCATAAAGCACCAGCTTGCCGTTAATCAGTAGTCTGCTCATCACTTTCCCCTTTGCGCTCCACATCATCCCGTATCAACTCAGGCTCGATCGACGCAGGATCATCCTCCGCTGGATGCCGTAAACCGAGGCGATTGTGATGGTCGTCAATTTCGGCCTTGAGATTGTCCATGTGCTCGTCATAATCCTTGCCGCTTTCGGCCAGGATCTCGCGTTTGGTCTTGATGCCGAGCGCCAGATCAAGCTCATTCGCACGACCGTCCTTGTAAGGATCCGCAGACCCGCGACCCGGACCGATCCAGTCACCAGCAAGGTAAGCCGATGGCATGTCCCAGAAGGATGGCGCACCACGCGGCACCTTGATCTTGCCGCGCGCAATGCCCTCCTCGATCACAACCCGGAACCATGGCCGCACGAATGTCGCCTCAAATCCGGCCCGCTCACAGGTCACACCTCGCCAGACATTGGTGATTGCCCCACGCCACCCCGAATAGCTGAGCTTGGAATAGTCAGCTGTCAGCATCTCAAGACTGAGATTGGTTGCACTGGCAATGTTGCGAAGCGAGGCAAGCTCAAACTTGTCATAACCAGCAGAAGGTCGCGCCGGATTGGTGAAATTGACCTTTTCGCCGATCGCGGTCTGCATGAAGCGGACGCCATCCATTTCCAGCGGATTGGTCTGTCGGTAAACCTCTTGCTGAGCCGCCAGTGTGTCAAAGTAAGTGGCGACCCCGGCCTCCGCCTGCTCGATGCTGTCCGCGTCGCCGATCAGATGCTCGATCACGTCATGCTTGGCGTCGGTCTCGACAAAGGCCGCAAGGATTGCATTTAGCGTCGCCGCCTGCAGCTCTGCCTCGTCGAACTTCGCCAACTGGCGGAGCTTCTTGACGATCGGTGCCAACAACGACCGGCCACGAAATTCACCCGGCTCTTGCGGCGTGAAGTAATGCAAGATCCGACGGGTGCCATCCTCATCATACTTGGAAATCCGTACGCTTTCCGTCTGTCTGAAAAGCGACAGCGTGTCATTTGGATGCGCAATCGTGAACCAATAGGCCAACGCCTCGTTATGCTGCCCCAGCTCAATACCGTCCCGAAAGCGATCAGTCGGCGGCGTGCCAAGCGGTTGCTTGAGCCGTGCAGAATGGATCAGCTCAAGAGCGGTGTGAACTTCCCCGCCCCGTTCCAGATAGTGAAGCCGACCAAGCGCATCGCCGGTCACCAGACAATGCTTGAAAGCCGACCCCATCTGCATGGCAACGGACTCGCGCTGGGCCGCATCGTTGCGCAACTCTGTGTCGCTGCAATAAGCCGCGATCCATGCCTCGATCTCATCGCCGAGAGCGCGGCTCTGCTCTTTGCTGATGCCAAGCCGCTTGCTGTTTGGGCGGCTGGCAAATTTCCAGCCAACACCAATCACCATTTCCAGCTTGCGCTGGAGCGCCGCCGACGCCCATGGATTGTTGCGCCCCATATCCTCGGTGCGAGCAACCATCATGTTGCGGTCGGTTGACAGCGCCGACTGTGGCGCGTGGCGTTGAGGACGCCAACCGCCGTGGCTTTGGCTGGTCAGGCTGGCGGCTTCATAGGCTCGCCCGATCGCCGCACGAGCCGACACCTTTGGTCGATATGCGGACAGCGGAGCACCATGCTTGTCAATCAGTGTCTTTGATTGCATGTCAGCCCCTCATTGAAAACGGATGCGTCGATTGTGATGGCGACGCGAAACAGACTGACCGAGCTGCTGTTTCAGCTCGTCGATATAGGCCCGCAGCTTGCTTTCGCTTGGCAGATTGAAACTGGCCGACTTGCCGCCTTGCGACATTTCCCGCTCCAGATCACCGGTCAGTAGCTTGTGCAGAGTGCTTTCCGCCTCCGCCAGCCGTGCCTCCAATGCTTCGGTGTCAGCCATATCATTGCCTCTGTTTCACGGGAACTGTACGTGAAACAAGGGGCGCTACGGCCCCTTGTTGTTTTCGCGTTTTTCCCGCTTCTCGCGTATTCTGCGCAAGGTCGCGCTTTCCGCTCTGTCCGGAGTGGACGGCTTGTTGCCGCCGGTCGCCTCGGCCTGTTTCTGCAGGTCCGTTAAGGCCGCATGCAACTTGACGGCAGTCTCTGCAATCACTGCTGTTTTGCTGTCTTGCCTTGCCATCATGTCCTCGATGTCCATCTGGGCATCAGGATCCGACTGGCCCAACATCGCCTCAAGCTTGTCCCAATACTCATCAGACGCATCAAAGACGCCAGAACGGCGGGCTGCAGCCTCAGCTTGGTTGAGCATGTCCAGCGCCTCGTTGGCCTGATTGGGATCCTTCTCCCAGACATATTTGACAAAGCCTGTCTTGGTGACCTTTCGGACACGCTTCTCGGCGGCTATCTGATCAAAATAATCGTCATCAAGGCCACGCGGAAAGGCCACATAGGAACGGCGCGCCGGGTCGTCAATCTTGGTCAGGGATCGGTAAAGAGCCCATTTGAAGGCGTTGGCGCTGAAATGGTAAAACCGGCCCTTATAAGCGGTTGACCTTGCGCTTTCCGCGCTTGTCATATTCCCATTTCACCTCGACCATCGGAGCCATGCTGTCGTCGGCCTTGCCGCGAACCATGATCACCTTGGCTTTTGCGTGGCGCTTGGCCCAATCGCCCACATCGTCCCGAAAGGCGTTGGCGTCGATCGCTGTGCATTTGACCTCCAGATAATGACCGGCAAAATTGCGCCATCGCCGCCTGACCAACTCGTCAAGCGCAGCCTTGGCCTCATCCTCCGAGATGTGATGCGGAATGATCCCTTTCTGGATCACCGCCCGGCGCACGTTGCGGCCATAGGCTATTAACGTCCATTCAACCCTGTTATCCTGACAGTCGATGCCATAAAACAGCTCGTAAAATCCGGCAGGCACAGCACCGAGATCATAGTCGGAATTTTCCGACCGCAATTTCAGATCCTCGACCTTGGCGCTAATCCCGGCGACCTCATAAGCGACGCCGATGTCGTTATTCATGAATACCTGTTCGGCGGTCGGGATGCCTCTTACCCGGATCCACTTGCGGGCAATCGAGCCAAAACTCTGCAAGGGCGAGTGAGCCGTCCAGAGATAGAAACTCCGGTGAATGGCCATCGCCTTTGGATTGCGCGCTACAAATCGCCCCTTGGGCATGATCTGGGGTCGATGATAATCATGGATCTCGCAGCCGCAATGGATGCAGGTAAAGTGCGAGTTGTCTGGATTTTCCTCGTCGATATTGGCCTTGAAATTCTCCCATTCAAGCGCCTGATACTCACCGCAATGCGGGCAAGGGACTTCCCATTCCTCTTGCGACCCGTCCCGATAATTCTTGGTGATCTTGCAGCCCGGCCATAGCAGCGGCGTCGAGACCTTCAGGATTTTCCGAAACTCATAAGCCCTCGATCGGTCGTCGGCCTGCTCCTCAGGATCCCCGGCGGCGTTTTCTTCCCACTTCGACAGGTCATCCTGCGCCTGCTTGGGCCGCGACACCTGAGCCAGGTCATCCTTTGATTGTGCGCTGATCGCCTCGATCTTGCCGCGCCCGTCCTCGGTTGCCTTCTCCTGATCGGTATTCTTGGCCTTTGAACTGTTGTCCGGGAACATCCGGCGGAGGGCCGGGATCCCTTTCAACAGTGGCCCCATTTTTTCCGAAAGCCATTTCTTGGCGGCGCTTTCCGTCGCCTGCACATACATGAAATGGATCGGCCCGGTGATCATCGACACCGCAACAAAAATCACGATGATGATGGTCCCGCCAAGCTGCGCCGATTTCATGATCGTGACGATCTGGCAAGGATCGTCATCCGACAGCGCATCCAGAATGGGCGGAAAGTATGGGAATTTCTCGTCGTTATACGGGCCGGGAAACGGTTCATCCGGCCCGAAAACAATATTATCGCGTGCCCACTGATTATGGTTGATCTTCTGGGCTGGCCGGATCTTGCTCGCCGAGATCAGCCGGAGATGCTTCGCCGGATTGGCCCATTGGAACATTGCTTTTCGCTCCGCCCGTCAGAAGATCAGCAGCGACCAGATCCGGCTCGATCTCTGCCAACCGGTTCAACTCGTCGCTGATATGCTCGCGCAAGGCCCGGTAATTGTTGCGCAAGAAAAACACCAGTGCCCGCTTGTCGGTGATCTGGAACTCCGCCGCCAGCTCGTCACCAAGGCGGTCGGGATGGCCTGTCAGAATGTCGGTGATCAGGGCGACGATGCGCTCCATTTCCCGCACCGCGTCCTCGGTCTTCATGAGCCGCCCAACCCTGAGCAACTCCTCCTCCTCCTCCTGCCGGTCCTTGCGGGCGGCGGCGCGGCGTTTGTATTCCCGCAATTCCTGATTGACGATCTCGTCCTCGGTCGGCTCCCTTTGCAGGCGCTGGCCGGTGTGATCAGGATCCGCAGACTGTGATTGGCTCACCCCAGCATCCGGGTTGAGGTTGGTCGTCGCGCCATTGCCAAGGCTTTGGCCTATGTCGCGCCTGACGCCGATCTGCCTGCAGGCGACCTCCACATCGATCTTGGCCCGCCGACCCTCGCCATGCACGGCCTCGCCGGAAATCTTGCCCTCGCTCAACATCTGAGAGATGCGAGCGGCACTGACCCCGATCCGCTTGGCAAACTCTGATTTGGAAACAATGTCGGCCATAACGCTCTAAGGATCCGCTCGGCCCTTACCCCTGCTCATCCAAACCATCACAATCCTTGCAAAAGCCACCCCGTCCAGCCCTACATCAACCTCCCACGACAGGCGTAGGGCTTCAGGCTGGACAGGGATCTCAATTGTCCGGGCCGGTCGTCACCCCGGCTCCTGCGAACTACCAGCACCGCGAAAGCGTCAATGGTGATCTGCACCATCGCAAAGCGTCTCGGTCGGGCATAGCTACGCATCAGCCCTGCAGGTCTACTCCGTCTTGCGTGTCCACTTTCCACACCGCCGGACAATTTAAGCAAGCCGCGTGAAACAACCCCGTGAAACACCAGCTTAAATTAAGTTTTTAAGGCTTTTTTTAAGCCCAAAATCTCGCCACCCCCGACGGTCACATTCGCCCGCACTTGGTGGCGGGGGCTGGAAAGGACCCGTGAAACAATCCCGTGAAACATTCACCGCTCGGTCAGAGGGCGCTTTCGAGCAGCTCGGTTGCGAAGCGTTCAAGGGCTTGAGCGGCATGGTCGCCGCCGTTCTCAAGTGCCTCGGAGTTGCCACGCTCGATCTCGCGCATCGGGTTGAGACCCCACAACTCACGGATCGGAAAGCGAGCCGATCCGATGCGGGTGAAGATGCCCCGGTGACCGCTTCCCATCGACGCCTTGAATGCACCTCGGAAATATCCCAGCTTGTTGGTGATGCCCCCGCCGCCCTTGCGACCGAGGCCATGATCGGCAAGGCGAAACCATCCCGACGACATGACCGCCTCTGATGACGCACCGCCGCCGTTGAAATAGGCGATGGCAACAGACCGGCGCACCTTGGATCTCGAAAGACCGGTGTCGGCCAGGTCAGAGGCGGCGTCATCCAGCACCACGTCAACGCCCTGTTTCAGAGCCTTGCGGGTGACACGGGCGATTGCCTTGCTGGAAATCTTTTTGTTGGCATTGTTGAGCGCATCGGCCAATTGGTTCAAATCTTCCAGATTGGCATGCACTTGGAAATTCACGCTGGACATTGACCGCTCCCCAAAAGGCGAACGGACCGGCACAAGGCGCGGCCCGCTCTATCTCAACTCGACGTAATGGTGTCCGGTGTCGGGTCTGGGGTTTCTGCTACATCTCATCACCTTTGGGTTGGGACTTTGCATTATGCGATCAAGTGTCCTAAGAGGCCGGGCAAGAAAAAACCCGGCAGCGCATCAACGCTCCGGGTTTCTCTCTGTGGCCTTTTCCAATGTCCCTAGTCTTGTCAAATATTTTCCCGAACGTCAATAGCTGGCGGATGAGTGGCGGTTTTCTGCGCTTTGCCACATATCCGGACTGTTTGTCCCGGCCCGCTCGATTCCATTCCATGGCTCGGCTGGCAGGATGCAGGCGGTCGGCTGGTGGCTCGTCAGTATTCCGGAGGTGCTCAGTCGCTCTTGAATGAGGTCAAGCGAGGTGCGCCACAGGGCATAGTCGACGCGCGCCTCGGTGATCATTTTGAAATCGCCGCCCAGCCACGGGATAACGCAGGCGATCGGATCGGCGGATCGCACCGGATTTGCGTAAACCATCTTGATCCGCATTTGCCCCTTGGCGGCGCGCGGGTCGATGTAGACATGCTCGTCGGCCAGCGGGTCGGGATGATTGCGCAAGATCGCGTGCATGATGACGAGATTGATTGCCCGGCGATCCGGCAGGTCCAGCACCTCGGCATGAACGGCGGCGGCGTCCGGATGGATCTCCCAGCCAAGCATCTGGTTTTCGGGCGTGCCGCCGCTCGACGAGACCATGCAGCCGAGCGCGGCCAGATTGGCAAAGGCGTTCCAGTTGCTACCACAGCCGTTTGGTGTGACCCAATGCGCGCCGGTCACCTCGGCCATGTGCGCCATCTCGATGGCATAGGTCCACTCGATCAGTTTGTCGATTGCGATTGGTCTGGTCATCTTTAGGCCTTTTGTCGGTGATGGAGAGGTGTAACGGTTGATTTTGAAGCGTTACCAACGACCGATACCCCATTAACTGTCTGAAATATAAAATCAAATCAACCTAAGGTAACGAAGGTAACGGGGTAACGGTAGATTTCTATATACGGGCGCACGCATCTAGGGTGTCTATATAGAGGCGTTACCCCTGTTACCTTTCGGAATTGGTGCTATTTTTCAATGCACTAACCGTAACGTTGAGGGGTATCGGCGCGGTAACGGTGTAACCCCTACGGGACTGTAGAATTGTCTGATTTCTGCGGTTCCGGCAGGCAGTTAAGCGGTATGTAGGTACTTCGCGCTGGGGTGCCAGCAAACTTCTTGACTCTGCCCAAGGCATGAGCGCCGTCGATGTATCGCAAGGCCTGTTGCCACTGTTTGTGCGCCCATTTTGTGCCAGAAAAGATTTCTTCCAGTCTTGGGTGAGAGTTGGCGACGAGCATTCCGGGCGGTATGTCGCTTTGTTCATATTCCGGGATGACCCTGATCCCCATTCTTGATAGCGATTTTGCATGTAACTCGTCTCCATTGAGCGCCATGGCGATCATCTCACCAAGACTCAAGGTATTATTGATGCGCAGCATGGACAGCGGCATCATCAGGATCTGGTTGAGGCACTGGATGCCCTCTCCGTCGCTGCCGTCTGACAAGGTCTGATCAATCAACGGCTTATAGAGCGTCGCCTCCTCGTCGTAATAGTCGCCGTCGAGCATGTCGTCATAGAGCGCCACGTCGCGCCCAGCTAACACCGTCGCAAAGCGCAGCGCGTCACGGGCTCTGATTTCCAGTTTGGCGAATGATGCGCGATAGGCTGCGATGGAGTCGTTGAACCGGTCCCAATTGTCAAAGGCGCGCCGCCTCAAACGCGGTGACAGCTTGTCGGTGCGGGCCAACATGCGGTTGACCTTTTCCTCATTGGCCATCCCCTCCTCGCCCTTGATGAGCGGGCCGAGGTGGATCTCGACAAAGCGCGACCTGTCCTGTGGCTCCAGCATCGGAGGCAGGATCGCGGTGAGATAGGCGACGCCAAGCACGACAAAGGTGCTCGACTTGCCCCCGGCTGAGCCGCGCAGGGTGACTGCGCCAGCGCCGCCAGACATGCGCCTAATCAGCTCGACGATGCGGGCGACCGATCCGCCCTCCTCCTTGCCCTCGACCTCGTCATAAATGATCGCACCGGACCGACCGGCGGCGCTCTGGCGGATCCCGGCCTCGGTCGCCTCGTTGATGAATTGACCCAAGCCGCCGAGTAGGCCCTCCAGCAGCTGAGCTAAGGTCGACTTTCCTGCGCCGTTTTCGGCCCCGGCCATCATGTGGACGCGCCATTCCGGCGCGCCGCCATATTGCGCCGCCATCATCCAGCCAAGCCAGAGGTTTGGTCCGCGCGCTCCATCCTTGAATGTCCAGGTATTGACCACGTCGAGGATCTCTTTGCAGTCCCCGACGCTGGCCGCGTCCTTTGGCTCGCTCATGCGCGGGATGGCGTTTGAGATGAGATAGAAAGCCCCCTCTTTCTGAAAGCCCGGATCCATCTCGCGACCCTCGAAATAGATATGGCTGCCAAGGTGCGCCAACAGACGCGAATCCTCACCGGACCCGACCCGCCAGATGCCGGTCTTTCTCAGCTTGTGCTGCGCCGGGTCAAAATAGCCCTTGATGCTGCATTCCATCATAATCCAGTTGAGCGCTTCCAACCGGTCAAAATCCTGCCGGTGATCGCGCGGCGGAAAGCGGGTTTTGAACCACGAAATATCACCATGAACCAAGGCCGCTTGCGTCGATTGCTTCTCCAGATGGGACGGCGTCAGACTGACCAGCTCCCCGGCGGCGTTGAGCAGGTGATAGTTCTGGCCGGAAAAGCCAAGAGCCGTGAAAGGGCATTGCGCGTCCAGCTCGGCCTTGAAATCCTCGGTCGTGTGGCCCGTGCTGGCGATCGGCGGGGCGTCCAGCGGATTGGGCGCATTGTGCGTCCGCGCGGTGTGGGCGATGGTGCCTGTTTCAGTCATGGAGCGATACCTGTGTCCCAAGAGTATGTTTCTGGCCCGTCTTCACCTTTACAGGCATTCTTTACGAGCTTTTGATATTCCTTACTTTCGCCTTGTGCCAAATAGCTGTAAGGCACATTGTTCGGCCCCAGCGCTTCTCCAGTAACATCTGGGCAGCCGGTTAGGGCGCGCACCATTTGGTCAATTACCCACGCCTTGTGATGAGCGCCATCTATGCCTCCCAATCGCACGGCGATTTCAATGGCCTTTGCAATCCGCTTTTTCTTACTCATCGGTCACTTTCCTCTTTTCGACAAAAGCGAAAGTGCGGCTGCGTAATGGCCGTCACTCGTAATGAAGCCAACGCTAACAGGCGGCTTTGTCTGTACCGATTTTGCCTGATCTAAAGCCTGTTTCTGGGCCAACTTTCGCGCGGCGGTTCGATTGGTGTTGCGGCGGCTTTTAGGCATCAGTCGCTTTCCTTTTCAATTCTGCTCTGGCGATCGCAACGCATTCCTTGGCGATCGATTTGAGCGACTCGCATGGCGTGCGCAGTTGATTGTTCTTGCACACGCAATTCCTGCGACCGTTGGCAAACTCGCAAATGCGATAAGCAACCTCGGTTGAAGCTGAGCGGATCGGCTCGGTCATCTGCTTTGGGCGGCGCGGTCTTTTGAGTGGCATCAGTCACACGCCTGCGAGATTGTCTTGCTGCAACACAACAAAACGACCATCGAGAAACTCGGACACAGGGCGAACCCAAACGCAGTGATCCCGGTTCTCATAGATCACAACCGGCTTCAAATCGGCCTCAAGGAGGCCAACGTGAAGCACACAGTATTTTTCGCCTGATTTGCGATGAACATGGGTCGGACGCCACGGGGTGGCAGGTGTAATAGACTGGTCACCCATCGAAAGCAAAACGTCCTGAATATTCATAAGCCTCTCGAAGCTGTCCGGATCACCGTAACCGGCCCCGTTGAGGTAAATCTTGGTGTCCTCCAGTGCCTTGCGGTACTTTTCTTGAATATGCCCGGTCATGCGTCACCGCCTTTCAGGACTTTGATGACTTCAGCCATAGAGACGCAAATGTCGGTCGCCATGAGGGCCATTAGCTCCGGCTCCTCATAGTCTTGGGTCAGAATTATGCAGCGCTTTCCAGCGCCGCAGAACCACCCCGCCTCCAAATGAGCTGATCGACCGCAGGGGAGAACCAAGAGGCATGTGTCCGCCCACTGCATGGCGCGAAAATCATTTTGAAAGCCAAGGGCGCAAACCGGTGAGGTGGTTAAAACTTCTCTATATGTCTCAGCGAGAAGGCTTTCACGCGGAGGCATTCCGGCAGATGACCAAGCAAAGCCCGGCACGCCATTTGGAGGGTTTCGGAAGTCGTAAACTTCGTGACCCTTCAGTCGCAGGTATTCGACAATCGAGGGTTGGTACTCATTGCGCCATGATGAGGCGACATAAATTCTTGCCATTAGACTAGCTCCCCGCTTTTGTGCAGGCCGTGCAGCATGGCGATGGGCAGGGGATATTTTTTGCCAATCATCAGCTTGCGAAAGGCCATGATATCGAGGCCGAGAGAGCGGGCCGCGTCGCGCTCGTTGCCGTGCTCCTCAAGCGCCAGCTTTGCCCCATGCACCTTGTCCTGCATGGTCAGGCCATGCATGGAAATGGGCGCGATCATGCGCGGACCATCGGCCACCGGATGAACGCCAAAGGCGCAGGAGACGCTGGCGGCCTCAAGCGGCACAGGTTGGCCGGGTCTTGAACGCGGGCGGCGTACGGGATGCGATGTTGCGGTCATGGCAGGACTCCTTGGTCGGGTTGGATTTGGACGGGTTGGAAAAGAAAGCGAGCGGGTTGAGCGGGATGGCGCTGCACAGGGCGAGCATGGTGACGCTTTCGATGGTGCGCCCCTGCTCGGCGTTGCGCAGAGCGGTGCGACTGATGGCGGCGCGGCTGGCGGCCTCCTCCTCGGTCAGGTCGAGGCGCTCGCGCCAATAGCGCACATGCCAGCTGAAATCCGACCAGTCGATGGATGGCCCGTCCTCGCGCGGCTTGGTCAGATCCTCCAGCCGCGACACCTTCAGGCCAATCCGGCGAGCGTGTGCCATGATGCCGTTATAAACGGTCGTGTGATGCCGCATCCCCGCCGCCGCTGCGATCGCGTGCGTCGACTGTCCATCCTCGACATAAGCCTTGAACCATTCGGCATGGCGCTTGCGCACGGCAGCGCGTGATCGGTCGAGTTTCATGACTGCCCTCCTTGGTCCTTACGAACCAATTCAAGCTTCTTCCGTTTGGAACGGTTGTATTGCTCGATAATGGTCTTGGCGATTGCGGTGTCGGCGGTGCCGCCGGAAATCTTTCTGATTGCCTCCGCATTGGCCGTAAATGTCGCCATGTCCTGATCCTTCAGAACATGTGTGATATGATCCAGATCGGCGTCAGGATTAGCGCGCAACACTCTAGACAGGCCCGTGATGATTGTTCCTTTGAGGGCTTTTCCATCTTCAGGCCATGCGGCACATATTGTTTTCATGGTATCGATGACAGCCTTGTCGCCATAATTGCGAATGGCTCTGGACACCGCCCCAACGGCGTTGGTCATACGCGGTTTGAGAACGCCGGTGGCTGGTGCGATCTGGCAATTTGCCGCTGTTACGACCCTTTGAACAGAAAGTGCATCATCGTCACTTGCGACGAGGCCCGCCCAAAACCGGTCTATGGTGCTAACGCTCGACCGCTCTGTGTTGACCTTGACAAAGGTGTCGGCCTCATCCCGAACGCAAGAGGCTTCGATAATGCTTGCAGGCACCTCACTGACGGTCGGATGCAGCTTTGCTGCTTCAACCCGATGCTGACCGTCCAGCACCGCATATGTCCCGTCGGATTTCGGCGCGAGGGTGACCGGCTGGAAATATCTCCAACTGAAACTCTTGAGTATCTTTTTCACACGTGCTGATACCAAATCGCGCTGATAGTTATTGTCGGTCATGATCAGGTCAACGTTGACCCAGGCCAGCCGAGGGCGATCGCCGGTGTTGATGTTGAAATCTGTATCTTTCATGCTGCCATCCCCTCAAGTTTCGCCCCCTGCCAGCTCAGCACCTCAAGGCGCTCACCGGTCCAGAGCATGATTTTTTGGAGGGTGTAGGCGCTGCAAGCCTGCTGGCTTTCGATGCGCCGGACAGTCTTGGTGCAAAGACCAAGCTCGGCGGCGAGATCCTCCTCGCTCATGCTAGCCGCGACCCGGCGGGCGTTGACGATGAGGCCAACCACGCGCCAGTTGATCGCGCGCAATGCGGTGCTTGAAAGGGCTTTCGCCATGGTGATTTCCTCCAGCGTCAAAAAGGGCGTTATCCTCTTGAATTGTCATTCAAAAGGGGTGATTTCCTACTGGCCGGTTGCCAGCGCGTGATGCAAAAGTTGCTTGAGGTGCCAGTCGTTGAGGTCATAGCCCGGCGGGGCGGGCTTGAGATCCACATCGACATTGTGATCGAGCCGTTGCCGGTGCATCGCCCCGGTCAATTGCTCCTGATGCATCAGGGCGTCGCGGCGGGATTTGGAGTCGCTGTCCGAGATGATGACCAGGCGGCGGGTGACCGGCAAAAGCGGCATGGTCGCAAAGGCATTGAGCGAGACAGACACCCAAACGTGCTTGTATGGGCCAAGCTCCAGCGCCGTCAGGCCATTCTCGATCCCCTCGGTCGTCGCCTGCACCTCGCCCGCCCCGGTCAGCATGATCGCGCCCCGGCCAAACCAGTCTCCGTCGATCTTTTTGCGGGCAATCTTGCGGACCTTGCCGCCCGGCTCGGTGTAGGTGATCTTGACCTTGCCTTGCGGGTTTTTGGGGTTTCCCAGCTCGAACCATGTCCGGTGCAGCGCGAGGAAACGATGCTTTCCATCCGCGTTTGGCACCACCTCCTGAATGGCGGTGAGAAGACACGGCCAGCGCCCGACCATGACCGGCTTTTTCAGCTGATCGCACCAGATCCAGCGCTCATGATCATCAATGAAGCGGAACGGCATACCGGAAAAATCGACCGTGCGGATCCCGCGACAATCGCGCAAATAGGTCTCGGCTTTGGTGCCCTCGATCGGCCTGCCCTTGCGCCAGTGCCGGATTGCCTTTTGGCGGCGCTCCTCGGTGTCGGTCTTGATCTTCTCGCCGCGCATGGCCGTGTCATGCTGTGGCAGGGCCGTCGCGACCGAATGATCGCCCGCAATATCCTGCACCCGGCGAAAGACCTTGAGGAAATCCGCTTTCGGATCCAGATTGTCGGTGTGCGCCACCCAATCGAAGATGTCGCCATGCGCTCCGCAGGTAAAACAGACATAGCGCCCATCGATATCCTTGACCGCAAAGCTGGGATTGCTTTCCTCATGGAACGGGCAAAGGCCGAGCATCCATGTCCCGGACCGGTTGAGGCGCACGGATTGTCCAATCACGTCGGATAGGACGATCTGAGCCTTGAGCCCGTCAATGGCGTTGCGGTCGATTGTGAGGGTCATTGCTCTGCCCTCGCACGGATGTCCTCGATCGCCTTTTGCAATTTATCGTGCAGCTCGATCGCCTCGCCGAGGGTGAGGCCGCGATCGTGGTAATTGTGGGACTGATTGGGCGCAACGACCCGCACCAGCGGCGTCGGCGAATAGCCGGGCCGGAAAACACTCACATGCACAGCATTGACGCGATCGTAATTCATGATTGATCCTCCAAGCCTTGCTCAGCAAGCGCGCACAAAAAATCGCAGCTCGGCTGGATCGGATTGTTGGTCGGTTGGCTAAGCGGGATTTCATCGATAAAACGTCGCTCTCCCTTAATTTTGACCAGCCTCACATCCAGTCGGCGGCTTAGCTCAACCATCCGCGCGAAATCATTTGGAAAGCACTCGCGAATGAGTGCCCAATAAGCCGGGCTCTGGCTTTTCGAGCACGGAATGCAATTGTTGTTGTGGAAGCCCATGGCATACATCGGAGGAAGCTTGATCCCGGCGCGCAGCACCATTTCCAGTACCGCCTCCTTGCTCAGGCCAGCGTCGATGAGCGGCGTCTGAATGGTCAGCTCTGGGAAATTCTCGCGCAGGCGCTCAGCGCGCGCCCTGTCCAGCTTGTCGTCTGTGTAGCCAAACGCATGAATATCGTCAGGGCGTTGAAACGCCAAGCGTGGCCTGAATTTCAGAGCGCGCGTGCATGGTGCTCCGTTGATGCCAGAAAGATAGCGCTCACGCTCCCATACATCCCAAGTATCCTTGAATTTTTCTGATCGGATCGTGGTAACGGATTTTCCAAACCACTTTTCACAGTCCGCCAGAAATCGGGTGTTATCAGGATGCTCGCTGCCCGTCGCGCAGTAGACCGGAATAGCGTCAGGCACCTGCGCCAACGTCAGCTTTGTGGCTACGGCACTCGCGGCCCCACATGAAAACCAGCAAAGTGTCCTGCTCATGCTGCTCTCCTCATGGCTGTCGGCTCGATGATGGGCATCCACTGATCGGCCATGGCGGCGGCGATACCGGGAAAGAAGCGTGAGCGCTCTTTGGAGCGATTGACGCTGCGGCCCATACGATGGACCACTGACCAAGCCTTGTGCTCGTCGGTGCCGCGCTTGGGTGGCGTCAGCCGATCGGTCGGCACAAGCGGAGGCAGATTGCGCAAATATAGGCCGGTGCCCTTGAATTGCGGCTCACCAAACCACCACGGTTGCACGGTCTGGGCCGCAGGCTCGTAATTGATGATCCGCTCCTTGGCGTGCGGATGCATGACCGGGTTTTCGACCGCTACGTGCGGGATGTCGGCATTCCAGAGTTTTGAGAACAGCGCGGCACCCTTGTCCAGCTCGGCCCACATGAAGGCGAGGCGCTCGTCTCTGGTCCAGCTGTCATATTCGGGCGGATAGTCTGGCTGGCGGTGCTTGGGTGGCTCTGACAGCCAGCGCACGCCGCTATTGCAAAGCCGCGTGCAGGGCGGATGGGCAACAATGAGGCAATCCCAGCCATCATCGAGAATGTCCAGCACATCGCCTCGTATGTGGCGATTGGACCCGGTTTCGCTCGGCAGGAGGTCGCAAGAAAAGGCATCATGCCCGATCGCCAGAAAGGCATCGCGGACCGTGCCGGAAAATTCGCAAGCTACAAGCACCTTGGCCATTATCCGGCCCTCCGGGCATGCACCTGTTTGTGGATCCGGCTGCGGAAAAATCCGGTTACCTTGGCGATGTTACAAATCGGGATGCGGTGCTGCCAGAACATGCGCTGAAGGAACACCCGGCGCGCCCGCTGCAATTGATCGGCCTGCCCATGGAAAACCGCCAGCGGCGTCACGCCGAACGCCTTGGCTACATTGCGCAACTCGGCGAGATAAGCCTCCGGCAGGTTTGGCTCCGGCGGTTGCATGGGCGGCATTTGCCGGTTTTGGCACTCGGCATCAAAGCGCCGCGTGGTCGATGGGGTGACACCGATCAAATCGGCCACGTCGCCAATATTTAGGCCCCAGCGTTGACGCAGATTGAAAGCCAACGTCTGCCGCGCCTCCAAAACGTCAATATGCAGGCGACCCTTGAGCTGGTCGCGGCTGATCTTGTGCGACCTCAGCACCCAATCGACCAGCTCCTCGACACTTGCCTCAAGGGTAGCTTGCCAGCCCGGCCCGAAAGGATCTGTATCGGCAATCTTCAAGCCCTCTTTGCCCTCTTTGGGCTGGGCGACGATGGGCTGGCGCAGGATGGCGCGGATCTCGTCGATCGACAGGTCATAGAAGCGGGCGAGCATGCGCTCGCTGTTACCGTCCCTGCTATGGCGCAGGCGGATCTCGTCGGCGCGACTGGCGTGGCGATCAGTCATCCCCCTGCCCTCCCTGCTCATTCGCTCGATCGACCATGGCCTTGATCTGAAGCAGCGTAATGATCGCCTCATCGATCTCGCCGTCGATATGCCACTGGCGGATTTCGTCAGCATCGATGCGCCCGCCATTGGCAAAAGCCTGCAAAACCACATTGATGGCCTCGCCTGTTTCCTTGCTCATGGAGCCGACCGCCAACGCCCAATCCTTTGGCTCGATGACATCCGGCAACTTGACCAATTCAAAGCCATGCAGCTTGGCCATGGCGCGCGTCACTTCTGGCACATCGACGTCGGCCTCCAGCTCAAGGACCTCACGCAAGGGTGGCCACTTGTCCATGTGCTCGCGCTTAGGGCTGGCAAACTCGCTATAGGCTTGACGGCGCTGGCGACCCGTCACCGTGCAGCAATCGGCATCACCACCAACCAGATCAACCAAGCGGCGAAAAGCGGCTTTGACGGTGCGCATCTCACGGATAGACAGGAAGAAATCAGGCATAGACCCCTCCCCGGACAAGTCCGCCGATTGACCGTGTGACAGGGCGCTGATCGTCTGAGACGATCAGACCGCTGAAACAACGATGCGAGCGGGGGATGAAATGACGGATGAAACGATCAACAGTCGCCGCCTGAAGCTGGTCATCAGCCAGCGCCGGGTGCGGGGATGGAATGGATTGCCGGGCACTGCCTGCAAGCCGCAAGGCTTGGGGAGGAACAACAGGCCCGGCACCGCATCGCCCGGCGCGAGGGAGGAGATCGCGTCGAGACATGCGGATTGCAGAAGGGGTGGAAAGGATGCGGGATGATCTAGGCATGATGACAGCCTTTGACAATCATCGACTCCGCGCGCGTGATCAGCACCGGCTGGGGGATGTCAAAGAAGTCATTGGGCAAACACGCGCCAATCAAGCGCGCGGCAAATCGCAAAGATTGTGTCGCCTGTGGCGTTCTCGTTGCTGAGAGCACGATGGATCGTCTTGTGATGCAATCCTGTTTGAGAAGCCAGCCAAGCGCGACTCTTGCCTTCTTTGTGCAAAATCCGGTCAACCGCATGATCTTTTACGCAAGTCGTCATATGTGCCTCCATACCATACGACGATTTTTAGCGCATATATGCGCATTTGTAAACATCAAAGACGATTTTTATCGCCAAATAAATTTGCGATTTAAAGAGCCGCGCTTTTAAGCGCATGTCTTGGCATAATCAATCACTGTAAAGAGCAAGAAAAATCGAGGAGCATGATGGCCAGAGACACCAGCGCATTTAAGGAAAAGGCCAAGCGTCTGTTTGTGGAGATAGAAGCAAAACTAGGACGCCAAGCCCGTCAAAAATTGCCAAGATGGCAGGCTTTGCGCCATCCACAATCAATAAGTCTTTGAATGATCCTGAGTACCGCCCCCCAAGCAGCAAAACTCTTTCCAAGGTTCTGGTTTGGTTGCGGGATCTTGATTCTTGATGGCGCGCGGAAAATCGAATCCCTTAAGATACAGGCGGACATGGCGAGCCTGATGAGCGACGTTATCGCATGGGAGAGCGATAGCGACGGCTTCATTGCTGATCGCGCCAGCGATATTGTTCATATGGTCAAGACAGTAGATACTGCGATGGCTGGTGGATCTCATGGCCACGTTCCTGTTTTTGGAACAGCCGCCGGATCAGTGCTTGGTGCAATGCAGCTGGAAGAAGGCATGCAGGTCGAACATGTGGAGCGGACCTGCGGGTCTCAGATCTAGCCCGCGTGCCTACGCCCTAAAAGTTGTCGGGGAAAGCATGTCACCCAAATTCGAGCCCGGCGATCTGGTTTTTGTGGATCCGGACAGGCGCATCGACATCGGCGATGTGGTCATCATTCAGACCAAGAATTTCAACAAATTCTCAGACGATCCCATTCAGGCATACATCAAGTTTTTCAAAGGCGTGACCGACAAGAAGCTATTGGCGCGGCAGCTCAACCCTGCTGTGGATATCGAGTATATCCGCAAAACCGACAAGGGTAATCAGGAAATTGTCTATGCGTACCACCGGGTTTTAAGTGTGCGTGAGCTGTTTTGGTGTCTGAGTTTCACGTCACTTTAGCGCCAGTCAGGTTCGATCTCTCGACCATAAATTAGCTGAAACAGACGCGCCGCCTGCCCTTTCGCAACACTGAAAAGAAGCGCCATCCATCCCGGCAATGCAAATGTCCAGATTGGCGATATCGACATCCGTAATCTGGACATGGCCGGACGCCAGAATAACAATCCGCCAAGCGCAAGACAGCGACTTGCTGTGGAACAACGCTCCATCACATCCACTCTCAAGACAATAGGCCAGGTTGCGCTGGGCCTGATAGTCTCCATCGTATGCCTGTTTGCAGATCCGCCAAAAGGCGCGCCTGATCATAGGCGCACTCGGCATCATCATCCCCACAAAAACCGAGCCGCAAAGTGTAGCCATCTCGGCATGGCGTCGCTCTTGTGTTTCTCGATATATTGCCTTGGCTGCATATCATATCTTTTAACGCGAGCGTTTCATAAGCAAAAGCCGGGCCAGACAACACCACCAGACCAACCAACAAACACCACCAAGCAATCAACCGTCGCATCACAAACACCTGCCAACACCGGGCGACTCAAGATGTCGTCCACCGAACCAAAACCAACTAAAAAGAGCAAGAATAACAGTAATATACGTACCCGCGAATGCAATAGACGATAATTATCGCTTTACAAAAGCGCATTTAAGCGCATATTGTGAATGCGATTTATATCGTCATATTGTTTTTTGTGAGGTCCCATGTCTCAGACCATTCTCCATGCCTTTCCTGTCCCCACGGCCCGGGCAAATTGCCCTCTGTTCCGTCAGCTTCGCCCCGAAACGGCCCTCCTGTCACCCGGTCAGGCGACCAATATGAACCGGTGCCAAATTTGAGGGCCGACGCCATAAAGCGATCCGCCACTGGCAAAAGGGTCGCCAGATCGAGGGAGCCAAAGTCGAGGTGTATTTGCGCCACCGTCGTAAATTACGAACGACCTGAAGCGCGGCTTGCACCTTTTCGCCCACGCCGCCTCCAGCCCCATCGCCACCGGCGCGATCGTCCTGTCGCTATATCTCTTTTTCGGAGCGTGACGAACATGGCCAGTCAATCATCCAATCCCGGCGGCGTTGCCTCCGATCAGCTGCGCGCATTCAATCGAACGTGTCCGAGCGGCTTGAGGAAGAAAAGAAAACCCTCTCCGATGACATCAAGGAAGTCTATGCCGAGGCCAAGGGCAACGGCTATGACGTTGGCGTCATGCGAATTTGCGTCCGCCTCCGCAAGATGAACCCGAACCTGCGCGCCGAGCAAGAGGCGCTCACGGATCTGTATTTGCATGCCCTCGGATGACAGACAAGGCGATCTAGTCGCCGGACGTCGTTAGCGAGCGCCAGTTGGCCGCAACGCGGGCAACGAGAGCGACCAGCCCCAACCACAGAAGGTTTGAAAGCGGAGGTTTTCATGATCAATCACTCAGTCAACCGCAGCCTTGACGACAAGGCGATGGATGCAATCGACCATGCTCTTGGTCGGCCCGTTGATCCGATGTCGGAAAGCTATCGCAATTATTATTGCGCCGCATAGGTGGTCGCGAGGCGGCGGCATTCAGAGCCTCGCCGCACTGGTCTGAAATGAAAGGGCCGAATGCTGGCGACTCCTACTTTCTTGTAACGGATGCCGGGCGCAAGGCTCTGGCTAAGCATCTCAAGAAATTCAGGATCCGCACCGGTCTTATGACGTCGAAGTCAAGAATTGGGACGACTGCCCAAATTCATTAACGTTGTGGCTTCCAGCAGGTCCGCAGCGAAATTCGAGGTTTTCCGGCTCTTATCTGATGTCGATCACAGCCTGACATTTGAGCGCTTCATTTTTAACCACCTCGGATCTGTTTTTGTCGCCCCACAAGCGACCCAATCCGCAAGCCCCTGAAACCCATTCCGGCTTTTGCCAAAAAGGCGGAGGCCATGCGCCGGGCTGGTTGAGGTCAGCTGCAAGGCTTCCAGTCCGGCGTCTCCCTCTCTTGAAAAGGTGATCTGATGAAAGTTGCACTGTTTCCTTTCCTGTCTCGATCAATGATCGGGTGTTTGACCCTGACATCAGCAAAGTCGGCAGAGTGGCTGGGCTGACAATCGGCGATGACGGCGGCCTCAAGGCCCGTGTGAGCTACGCCGACAACCACGGCAAGCCGGGATCTCACTGGATCCCTGTCTCTCTGTTGCAGGAGCCACACCAGCCGGTCGAGGTGGCGAAATGACCATCTCCCTAACAAACCAACGGGCACGGCGCTGCCTTTGCCACTCCCTCCCCAGCCCCCTTTGACCTCGCCGACTATCGCGGCGCAGCCAAATATTCTCAGCGCGGCGGCTACTGGCTGTTTGACGACGCCGGAACACAGCAAGTGGGACTGGCGCGGCATGGCCGAAAGCCTCGCCATGATCAACCGCTATGATGGCGCGACCCACTATCCCTATTCGGTCGCTCAGCATTCCTGCATCGGCCATGACTTCGCGCCGCAGAAATCCGCTTTCATTTCCTCATGCACGACCTGCCGGAGGTCATCATCGGTGACAAGACCCAACCGGTGAAAGACAACGAGCGGCGGCGGCTTGATCGGATTTCTCGCTCGATGGCCCGCGACATGCACGAAAACGGAGTCGCAGGGCGGGCGCAAGATCTGGCGGGCGACTGCCCTTGAGCGAGCACGGTTGTATTCATGATCACGAAGATGATCTAGTGCTGAGCGTGCTCTATCAGCAGGCCGGATTTCCCTTGCCCCGCGATAGTGAGCGCGTCGCGGTCAAATCTATTGACCTGCGCATGCTGGTGACCGAGGTGCGCGACCTGATGGAAGCCCCGCCCGCCGCTTTGCCGCTCGATATTCCAGATCACATCGAGCCCTATCCGCACGCTATCAAGCCTTGGACTTGGGACAGGGGGCGCGGACGAATATCTCAAGCGCCTGTCGCTCTATATCAAGGTGTGACCATGGCCCGGATCCCCCATCACGTCCGCAAGGCAGCGACCGCCCTCATGGGCGGCGCGGCCCTCTGTCGCCAGACGAGCCGCACCGAACAGGGCCGCAAGGGCGGCGGCTTTGTCTATTTCCTGTCACCGGGCGGCAACCCCTTTCCGCCTGTCTCTGGTCGCTATCTGGTCGATAACGGTCTGGTCGAGCCGCACGGCCCCGGCCTCCTGCCGGACATGCCGCCAAAGCTATCAACTGACGCCAACGCCCGCCAGCTGATGGAGGCGTGAGTGATGAGTGTCAAAAAGCAAATGATCATCGGCACCCTCCAAAGCATGACCACGGCAGAAAAAGCGAGATCTGGGCGCAGGAAGGCGTTGCGCCGCTTGAGGTGCTCCAATCCATTACTGACATGGATCTTCTGACGCTTTGGTTGAGAGAGACTGGAGGACAGGAAGGTCATCGATGCGCTGTCACTCGAAGCGGACTCTTTTTCGCAATTCGAGATCATGTCCTGCGTTGCTAAGGGCGACTATCTGGAGGACATGCCTGACGATGAACTGATTGGCTACATAGATGTCGACTGGTTGGCTGACTATGTGGCTGAAATCGGTCTCTTGGGGTGCAGGAATAGACTTTGATGGCTTTGTCAGGCAGTCAGGCTTTGCAGTCGACCCCATCTTGCGGCGCGAGACATTCGCGGATCTTGGCATTCACGAGACCCTCGGACGGGTGCTTGAGCTGATCGAGCAGGGCCAGCCGGAAAAGGCGAACGCAACCCTTGATCAGTTGATCAACCCCGTTGGGAAAGTCGGGCGGACAAGTTGCGCGCATCCTGGAGGTATCTGATGATTGATCTTCGTTTGGAATTTGAAAAGAGAGGCTTTTCACTCGATCGGGCGATGCGTCGCCACGATGCCTATTGGCCGCGCGCGCAATGAAGAATTTCCCCGCAGTCGATTGCGACGTTGACGCGATCGCGCAGGACGTGATCGAGGGACGCATCATGGACTGGAGGCGGACGCGATGACCACTCCGACCCTGTTTCATG
>NZ_OY759874.1 GCF_963662805.1 uncultured Cohaesibacter sp. | reverse complement strand
GTCCGAAGGCCTTCAGGTTCGCTTTCAGCTGACCGAAGAGACCCACGGCCACACCGAAATCGAGATTTTCACCACCCGCCCCGACACCCTGTTCGGTGCGTCCTTCATGGGCCTGTCCGCGGATCATCTGCTGACCAAGGCACTGGCCAAGAACAATCCCGAGCTTCAGGCCTTTGTTGATCTCTGCCACAAGATGGGCACATCGGCTGCCGAGCTTGAAACCGCCGAGAAAATCGGGTTCGACACCGGCCTCACTGTGGTTCACCCTCTTGATGCCAGCATCACGCTCAAGGTCTATGTCGCCAACTTCATCCTGATGGACTACGGCACCGGCGCCATTTTCGCCTGCCCTGCCCACGACCAGCGCGACCTTGATTTCGCCCGCAAATACGACCTCAAAGTCACCCCGGTGGTTCTACCGAAGGGCGAGGACCCAGCAAACTTTGATGTCGCGGACGAGGCCTACACGGGCGAAGGCACGATCTTCAATTCCGAGTTCCTTGATGGCCTGTCCATCACTGACGCCAAGACTGCTGTCGCCGACAAACTCGAAGCCATCCTCATCGACGGCAAACCGCAGGCTCAGCGCAAGGTGCAGTATCGCCTGCGCGATTGGGGCATCTCGCGCCAGCGCTACTGGGGCTGCCCGATCCCGATGATCCATTGCGAGGATTGCGGCGTGGTGCCGGAGAAAAAGGAAAATCTCCCCATCCGCCTGCCCGATGACATCAACTTCGACAAGCCGGGCAACCCGCTCGACCGTCATCCGACCTGGCGCAATTGCACCTGCCCGAACTGCGGCAAGCCGGCACGTCGCGAGACGGACACCATGGATACGTTCGTCGACAGCTCATGGTATTTCGCCCGCTTCACCGCCCCGCGCGAAAACAACCCGACCGACACCAAGATGGTCGATGAATGGCTGCCGGTCGATCAGTATATCGGCGGCATCGAGCACGCCATCCTGCATCTGCTCTACTCGCGCTTCTTTGCCCGCGCCATGAAAGAGACCGGCCACATGACGGTCAAGGAGCCCTTCAAGGGCCTCTTCACGCAGGGCATGGTCAACCACGAGACCTACAAGGGCGAGGATGGTCGCTGGGTCTCTCCGGCCGAGATCACTATCATCGAAGCTGATGGCAAACGCAGCGCCCGTCACAATGACACCGGCGAAACCGTCACCATCGGCTCGGTCGAGAAAATGTCGAAGTCCAAAAAGAACACCGTGGACCCGACCGACATCATCGAAACATTCGGCGCCGATACGGCCCGCTGGTTCATGCTCTCAGACAGCCCTCCGGAACGCGATGTGATCTGGACCGAGGCCGGTGCCGAGGGTGCCCATCGCTTCATCCAGCGCATCTGGCGTCTGGCCGTCGATGGCGCCGACTATATGGGCGGCAAGACCCCGGCCAAACCGGACAGTTTCAGCGATGATGCTCTGGCGCTGAGAAAAGCCAGCCACAAGGCGCTTGCTGCGGTCGAATCCAACATCGAGCAGCTCGGCTTCAACCGCTCGGTCGCCCAGATCTACCAGCTCGTCAACCACGTCGCCACGGCGGTTCGCAAAGACAAGCTCGACGCAGACCCGTCCCTCGTCTGGGCTCTTGATGAAAGCCTTGAACTGCTGGTCATGATGTCCGCTCCGATGATGCCGCACCTCGCAGAGGAATGCTGGACCATTCTCGGCAAGAACGGTCTCGTTTCCACCCACGCCTGGCCAAAAGCCGAAGCGGCCATGCTGGTCGAGGACGAACTCACCCTGCCGATTCAGATCAATGGCAAAAAACGCGGCGAAATAACCGTTGCTGCCGATGCGGATCAGGCTACAATCGAAGCCGCCGTGCTACAGTCTGATCCCGTGATCAAGGCTCTGGATGGCAAAGCGCCACGCAAGATCATCGTCGTGCCGAAAAGGATCGTCAATGTTGTCGTTTAATCGCAAAGTCAGGGCAGGCTTCGTTTCTCTGGTTGCCTGCCTCGGTGTTGGACTAGCACTGTCTGCCTGTCAGGTTCGGCCGCTCTATTCAACCACATCCACCAGCGGACAGGCCCTGTCTACCGAACTGGCAAGTGTGCAGATCGAATCAGCCAAGAATCGAGTCGAACAGGAAATCCGAAACCAACTGATTTTTGCCTTCACCGGTGGCGGAGAGCCAGCTTCTCCTCTCTATCGGCTTGAAATGTTCGTGACGAACGCCAACAGTTCTTTCGACATCGAGAGCGGCACCGGTCTTGCCAAGACCACCCGTGTCAGTCTGACGGTGACTTACAAGCTGATCCAGCTTTCCGACAACACGATTGCCACGACCGGATCGAGCTTCTTCACCGCCTCCTTCGCACGCAGCACCCAGCGCTTTGCCAATGACCGGGCTCTACAGGATGCGGAAAACCGGGCAGCACAGCAGATCGCGAACGACATTCAACTGCGCCTGTCGACCTTCTTTGCATCGGGCAACTGACGATCAGTCGCTCGCCCCTTGCCAAATCAACAAGACACATCACGGCGTACCAGACTCTGGTGCGCCGTACTGATTTCTGCTTCAACAAGTTGACAGGGCATGCTGGCTCGCTGATGCTCAGTTCCAACAAAACATCCGATTCTCGATCAACAGGCTATCAAGGGGTGGGCTAGAACATGGCACAAATCAAGGCCAATCTGGTTGACGGCTTCATCGTCAAACCCAATCCCGCCTACAAGGTCATTCTCATCTATGGTCAGGACACAGGCCTGATTGCCGAACGCGCCGACCGTCTCGCGCAAACCTATCTCAAGGACAGCGACGATCCCTTCGCGATGCTGAGACTGGACTCGGGAGAGATCGCCTCCGACCCCTTGCGTCTGGCAGATGAGGCCAACACGATTCCGCTGTTTGGCGGATGCCGCGTCATCGTCGTCCAGATAAGCTCCAGCAAGTCCATCCAGCCCGCTCTCGATCCCCTGCTCTCCTCGCCACCGAGCGATGCCTATGTCATCATCAAGGCAGGTGATCTGAAGAAGTCGGCGGCCTTGCGGAAATCCGTCGAGAAGGCCCATTCTGCGGTGGCCCTGCCCTGCTATGTCGATGCACGGGCAGCCCTCAATGGCATCATCGACGAGGAAATGGCCCTCGCCAATCTGACCATCACCAGGGAAGCGCGGGAAATGCTGCTTGACAATCTGGGCGCCGACCGCATGGCATCCCGCGCTGAAGTGCAAAAGCTTTGCCTTTATGCCATGGGTCAGGGCGAAGTCAACGAACAGGACATCGACGATATCGTCGGCGACGCCTCGAATCACCAGATCGACATGATCATCGATTCAGCCGCATTGGGAAAAATCGGCGAGCTTGATTCCCAGCTCGAACAGATGCTCAAGGGAGGCCAGAATCCGTCAGTGATCGGCTCCGCTTCCTTGCGA
This sequence comes from uncultured Cohaesibacter sp., assembly GCF_963662805.1. NCBI lineage: Bacteria > Pseudomonadati > Pseudomonadota > Alphaproteobacteria > Hyphomicrobiales > Cohaesibacteraceae > Cohaesibacter > uncultured Cohaesibacter sp. The sequence goes on along the minus strand of NZ_OY759874.1, from coordinate 30,503 downwards.
CACTTCCAGATGCTGGAGCGCTGCCTGCACCTGATGGACAATGGCACCTCCCTGCAGTCTGCCCTCGACAAGGCGGCGCCGATGATCCATTTCAAGCGCAAACCCGGCATTCAGTCACAGCTCAACATCTGGTCGAGCCAGAAGGCCACAAGAGCTTGCGAACTTCTTGCCCAGAGCCTGACGAACAGCCGCAAGCATTATCATCTGGCGGAAACCATCATTTCCGAAACCCTCCTGATGATCGCAGCCACGGCACAGCGCGGCCGCCGATAGCTCCGCGAATCTTAGAGGATTGCCAAACGGGCTTCGGCGCAGCAGAATTCGTTTCACGTGAATCCTTTTTTGTCGCCTGTCCTTTTTTAACCTGCGTTCCTTGTTGTGACCCCTTCCAAACCGGACCAATCAACGCCCCACGCCTTGTCGGGAGTCGCCCGAAAGAGAGCCAATGCTGGCGGGCTCCGCTTTGCCTTTCTGACCATGTTCATCGATGCCATGGGTATCGGTCTGATTCTGCCGATCATTCCCGATCTCATTCAGGAGGTTTCACACGTCGATCTCGGCACCGCCGCGATTTATGGCGGTTATCTCTCTTTTGTTTATGCCTTCATGCAGTTCGTTTGCAGCCCCACCCTTGGCAATCTGTCTGACCGCTATGGCCGACGTCCGATCCTACTAGCCTCCCTCGCGGCGCTGACCATTGACTATGTCATCATGGGATTTGCCCCGTCCCTTGCGCTTCTGGCGCTCGGACGGTTCATCGCGGGGATCGCCGGAGCAACCCACGCCACAGCCTTTGCCTTCGTCGCTGATATCTCGACACAGGATCAACGGGCCCGGCGCTATGGGCTCATCAACGCAGCCTTCGGCCTTGGCTTCATCGCCGGGCCGATCCTTGGCGGATTGATTGCGGAAGTCGACACCCGCGCGCCCTTCTTCTTTGCAGCAGCTTGCGCCGGATTGAATGGCCTCTATGGCTGGTTCACTTTTCCCGAGAGTCTGCCCGATGAGCGAAGACGCCCCTTCTCCTGGCGGCGCTCCAACCCGGTGGGTGCGCTCCTGCAAATGACCTCGATCCCCGGCCTCCCCGCCTTTCTCCTTGCCTTCTTTCTCTTCAATCTGGCGGGATGGGTCTACCCGTCAGTCTGGCCTTACTATCTGCGCGAAGCTTTCGACTGGGGCAGCAGGGAAGTCGGCATCACTCTGGGCATCTATGGTCTGTCCCACACGGTGACCCTGCTCTTTGTCGTGCGCCTGTTGCTCAGATACCTGAAAGAAACAACGGTCGCCGTCGTCGGAATTCTCTTTCAGGCAACCACCCTCTTTACACTTCTGTTCATTGATGCGGGCTGGATTCTCTATCTCTTCCTGCCCGTCAGCGCGCTTGAAGGTGTGGCAGTCCCGGTAATGCAAAGCCTGATGTCGAGCCGGGTTCCCGACGATGCACAAGGGGAATTGCAGGGAGCCATTGCTTCGACCATGGCCCTCAGCACCATTATCAGCCCGCTGATCATGACCCGGTCCTTCGCCTTCTTCACCCAAAGCGAAGCAAACTATTATCACCCCGCTGGCGCCTTTGCCGTTGCCGCGATCATCGCATTGCTGGCCCTTTTCCCGCTTCGGCTTGCCCTGAAATCATCATCACGCATCCGCAGATCCGGGCAATAAAAAAGGGAGCGAACTCGCTCCCTTCTTCAACAATCCGGATCATATCACTCGGCGCGAGATGTCCTATTTCTCCAGAATGGAGATGATGGCATCGAGCTGTTCGAGGGACTTATATTGAATCTTCAGCTCACCGCCCTTTTTCTTGGGCGCAATGAAGACGTTCCAGCCAAGACGATCCGTAAGCCGCTTTTCGAGCGCCACCGTATCGGCGTCCTTTTCCTTCTTCGGTTTTGGCTCTTTCTTGTCGGCGCTCTTTTCCTGACCGGCCTTCTCGGCGTCACGCACGGTCATGCCGTCTTCAACGATCCGCCGGGCCAGCTCTTCGGGGTTATCTGCGGTGATCAGCGCACGGGCATGGCCCGCCGTCAGCTCACCCTTCTTCAGATAATCCTTGATGCTCTCTGGCAGTTTCAGAAGACGCAGAGTGTTGGCCACATGAGACCGGCTTTTCCCGATGACATCTGCCAGCTCGGCCTGGGTATAATCAAACTCTTCAATCAGCTGATCATAGCCAAGCGCTTCTTCCAGAGCATTGAGGTCGGCGCGCTGAACGTTTTCGATGATGGCAAGTTCAAGGGCTTCCTTGTCACTCACATCATGAATAAGCACAGGCACTTCATGCAGACCGGCGGCCTGAGCGGCACGCCAGCGACGCTCACCGGCGATGATCTCAAAGGAATCCTGCTCCCCTGCCACCGGACGGCACAGCAGCGGCTGCATGATGCCCTTTTCCCTGACTGACTTGGTAAGATCCTCGAGATCGGTTTCGACAAAATCCCGGCGCGGGTTGCGCGGATTGGGCCGCAAGAATTCAATTGGAATCCGGCGCTGCGAGCGCGCCCGTTCCACAGCCTGAGCCTCGTTGTCGATATCCCCGATGAGAGCAGCCAGCCCCCGGCCCAGACGTTTTCCTTCAGTTGGTTTTTTCACCATTTTGTCCGCATTCTAACTGGACCCGCGTCTTCAAGACCTCTCTGCCGCGTCCCCAATTCCTCTCGTGATAGATAGACCCATGGCCATCTCAGGCCGCCTTGTTCCTAAGCTTCTTCTCGCGCTGGATGATTTCCGACGCCAATTTCAGATAGGCCTGACTGCCTGAACATTTCAGATCATAAAGCAGGGCCGGTTTGCCATAGGACGGTGCCTCGGAAACCCTGACGTTGCGTGGAATGATCGTGTCGTAAACCTTGTCGCCCATATGCTCGCGCACATCGTCAACGACCTGATTGGAGAGATTGTTGCGGCTGTCATACATGGTCATCACGATGCCATGGATAGACAGTTCGGGATTGAGCGCACCCTTCACCTGATTGACCGTCTGGATCAACTGGGTAAGACCTTCCAGAGCAAAGAACTCGCACTGCAGCGGCACAAGAATGGAATGCGCGGCAGCCATCGCATTGATGGTCAGGAGGTTGAGCGAAGGCGGGCAATCAATCAACACATAGGTGAAGCGCTTGTCCTCAGGGACACTATCACCAAGCGCACCATGCTGCTGAAGCACATTGCGCAGGCGGTAGGCGCGATCCTTGTCACCGGAAATTTCCTGTTCAAGACCAAGCAGATCCATGGTCGAAGCAGCAACGGACAAGCGCGGAACAGCGGTCGGAATGGCCGCTTCCATCAGCGTTGCCTCATTCAGCAGCAGTTCAGCGGTCGAAACCTGGCGGGCTTTGCGGTCGATACCAAGGCCGGTACTGGCGTTGCCCTGCGGATCAACATCAACAATCAGCACCGTTTCGCCAATGGCCGCCAGCGCTGTACCAAGATTGATCGCAGTCGTGGTCTTCCCGACGCCGCCCTTCTGGTTGGCAAGGGTCAGAACGCGGGGAGAATCGGGCAGTGAACTCATAAAGTGGCCTCACTTTGCATCTGTTTCACTATGCGTCTTTTGATGATAAGCGGTGCAGAATGACGATTCGCGCATCCGGATCTGTCCTGCTTTGCTTTTGTACCAGATCTATGTTCCAGCGCACACTGGCCTCTTCCAATTCTCGATCAAAGTCGCGACCTTTGTGGAAAACACCGGCACAGTCTTCAGACACGAACGGATGGACAAAATCGCACAGATTTGCGAAGGATGTCAGCGCCCTTGCGCTGATCGCATCCACAGGCTTTGCCCAGTTGGACAACACCTTTTCGATCCGGTCGTTATGCACACTCACCTTCAGCCCCAGCTCTCTGGCGACGGTTCGCAAGAAGCTTGCTTTGCGGCCATTGCTCTCGATGAGATCGACTGAATAGTCCTCCCCGTCCTGAGCCAGAAGAACCGCCGTAACAAGGCCCGGAAATCCAGCGCCGGACCCGAGATCAATCCAGCAGCGAGCCTGGGGATAATTTGCGTATATCTGTGCACTGTCAGCGATATGTCTCAGCCAAATCTCGTTAAGTGTCTTTGGTGCAACGAGGTTTTGCGCAGGCTGCCATTTCTTAACCAGTGATTCATATATCCCCAGCTTGTGGACAGATTCACGTGAAACAGGCAGAAGCTCCTCGAGCAATCGCAAGCCCTCGGCCCTTGCATCCATGTCTTTCACACCACTTGTCATGTCAAGAAACCCGCTTGCTGTGCGCCAGAACCAGCGTCAGCGCCGCTGGCGTCATGCCGTCGATTCGTGACGCCTGACCCAGAGTCTGGGGTCGCACCAGACTGAGCTTCTGCTTCAGCTCGTTCGACAACCCGTTGATGTCGTTGAAATCGAGAGCAGACGGAATGGCAAGTGCTTCATCCTTGCGGAAGGTTTCAATGTCGCTCGTCTGCCGATCCATATAGACCTGATAAGTCGCCTCGATTTCCAGCTGACGCCGGACGTTTTCCGGGAAAGCACCGAACTCCGGCCAGATCTCCGTGAGACGCGCCAGATCCAGATCCGGATAGGCCAGAAATTCGTAGGCGCTGCGCCGCTGGCCGTCCTTGTTGATCTTCAGCCCCACCTGCTCCGCCTCATTCGGCGTCAAGGTTTTGGTCCGGGCCAAAGTCACAATCGCGTCGAGAGATTCCTTCTTGTCCCTAAAGACCTTACGGCGCTCCTCGTTGATCAAACCCCAGCCATCGGCCTTGTCCGTCAACCGCTGATCCGCGTTGTCCGCCCTGAGGGACAAGCGATATTCTGCTCGCGACGTGAACATCCGATAAGGCTCGGCCACACCACGCGTGACAAGATCATCGATCATCACTCCGATATAGGCCTCGGAACGGGACAGAACCACACCTTCCTGATCACCGCACAGCCGCGCGGCATTGAGTCCGGCAATCAGACCCTGAGCCCCCGCCTCTTCATAGCCGGTCGTGCCGTTGATCTGTCCGGCAAGGAAGAGACCGCCCACCTTCTTGGTTTCCAGTGTCGCATTCAACTCGGTCGGATCGATATAGTCATATTCGATTGCATAGCCATATTGCTTGATTTCAACGGATTCCAGCCCGGGAATCGAGCGGATATAGGCATCCTGCACATCCTCGGGTAACGAGGTGGAAATCCCGTTCGGATAGACCGTGTTAACATCAAGCCCTTCTGGCTCGAGAAAAATCTGGTGTCCGTCCCGTTCGCCAAACCGGTTGATCTTGTCCTCAATGGATGGGCAATAGCGCGGCCCCGTCCCCTCGATTTTCCCTGAATACATCGCCGACTTATGGATGTTATCGCGGATGATCTTGTGGGTTTTCTCGGTCGTCCGGGTGATATGGCAATTGATCTGCGGCGTGGTGATCGACGTGGTCAGATAGGAAAAGGCCACTGGATCCTCATCTCCGGGCTGAGTCCCCAGTGACGAATAGTCAATCGTATCGCCATTCAGTCGCGCAGGAGTCCCCGTTTTCAGGCGCCCAAGGCGAAAATTCTCGGACATCAGCCGCAACGACAGATCATTGGCAGCCGGATCCCCCATCCGACCAGCTGAGAAACTGCGCTCGCCAATGTGAATAAGACCCCTCAGGAACGTACCTGTCGTCAGGACCACAGCACCGCAAGCCAGCTCGCGTCCATCGGACAGGCTCGCACCGGTGATCTGACCATCGACAATCGAGAGATCGGACACCTCTTCCTCAATGATCGTCAGATTAGGCAGGTCAAACAGCAGGTCCTGCACAGCCTGCCGATAGAGCTTCCGGTCGGCCTGGGCGCGCGGCCCCTGCACGGCAGGTCCCTTGCGACGGTTCAACAGTCGAAACTGGATACCACCGCGGTCCGCCGCAAGTCCCATCAATCCACCCAGTGCATCGATCTCACGCACAAGATGCCCCTTGCCGAGACCGCCAATCGCCGGATTACAGGACATGACGCCAATCGTCTCGCGACTATGGGTTACCAAGGCAGTTCGCGCGCCTGAGCGTACGGCCGCGGCAGCCGCTTCAGTGCCGGCATGCCCACCACCGACAACAATGACATCAAACTGGATCATTCAATCCCCTCATATCTCCCGGTCCGTGGCCCGGCTTTCTTCCTGTTCTTATGCCCGCAACGCGATCGGAACGCCAGTATCTTCAAGAATTCTTAAAGAATCGCAGCTAAATCTGTGACCTACACTATACGGATTCACGTGAAACGGCTCCAGCCCTTTTCCAATCCTCGAAATCGGCCAATTTCTCGGATTCACGTGAAACACAAAGGGCAGAATTTCAAAATTTTGGCGACTCAGCGATTCACGTGAAACACCGAGTCAATGGCAAAATCGAAAAAGCATGTTTCACGTGAAACGATCCACTATTTGCCCACACAGAACTGTGAGAAAATCACGCCGAGCATTTCTTCGACATCTATTCTTCCAGTGATTTTCCCCAAAGCATCCCCAGCCTGACGCAAATATTCAGACCGGATTTCCAATGGAGAGTCTGAGTAGATAAGTGATTTATCCACATTATCCACACACTCAAGCAAATATCCTTCGTGTCGTTTACGCGTAATTAGCACATCTTCGGCACCATTAAAGGATTCCTTAATTTGTTTCACAAACGAATCGTAAAAGTCAGACATGCCTAACCCGGTCTTAACAGCCACCGGGAACACCGTCATATCCCCTGATTCCACGGGCTTCGTTTCTGAGCCGATTCGATCCTGCTTGTTAAACAATACCATCCGTCTGACCGGACTCTGGATCTCCACACGCGCCTCCGGCGAGCCGGCATCAACAAGCTCGATCAGCAGATCTGCATTCTCGCTCTTCTCCAGTGCCCGGCGGATCCCTTCCCGCTCCACAAGATTTTCTGCCTCGCGCAATCCCGCCGTATCAATCATCGTGACGGGATAGCCCGCAATGTCGAGATGCAGCTCTAAAAGATCACGGGTGGTCCCCGCTTCCTCGGTCACAATCGCAACATCGCGCTTGGCAAACCAGTTGAGCAAGGATGACTTGCCCGCATTGGGGTGACCCACCAGCACCACGGTCATGCCATTGCGCAATCGCTCACCCTGACCAGCACGGGACAAATGATCCTCGATCTCGCGTTTCAGTTCTTCAAGCTTCGGCCAGATGACGTCGGACACGCTACCCGGCACGTCTTCCTCATCAGAAAAATCGAGTTCCGCCTCGATCATGCTGCGGCCATAGAGCAGCACCTCACGCCAGCCATCGATGACACTGCGATGCGCCCCGCTCGCCTGTCTCATCGCCTGCTTGCGCTGATTCTCGGTGTCCGCATGGATAAGGTCAGCGAGCCCCTCGATCTCGGTCAGATCGAACTTGCCGTTCTCAAACGCCCGCCGCGAAAACTCACCCGCTTCGGCCATCCGGCATCCCTCAAAGGACCCCAATAGATCGATCATCGCCCTGACAATCGCCCGCCCGCCATGCAGATGAAATTCCACCGTGTCCTCTCCGGTGAAGGACTTCTCACCGGGAAAGAACAGCACCAGTGCCTGATCGATCACGTCGCCATTCGTCGGATTGGTGACATATCGCAGAGCGGCGCTTCTGGGTTTCGGCTCCGAATCAATCAGCTGCATCATGGCCTTATGCGCCATAGGACCTGAAATACGGACGACGGCAACCCCGGCCGGAACAGGTCCGCTCGACAGGGCAAAGATAGTATCGCGACTCATGGTTCTTTCCTGATGGCTCCGCACATCACGGGCCTGATCTTGTCCTCAGGAGACGCAGATCATTTCAAGTCCGAATCGACTTTGCCTGTCGCCAGCCTTTTGGCGACAATCACACAACGGACAATCTGCGGGATAAAAAGGCCGGACAAACAAAGAAAGCCGCCCGACCAATGTCAGACGGCTTTCTAATCCTTCCTGGTCTCAACGGCAAGCCCCAATCTGAGCCCGCCATCGACATCAGGTATTCATATTATCGAAGAATTCGGCGTTGTTCTTGGTAGACCGAAGCTTGTCGAGCAGGAACTCGATAGCATCGACGTTGCTCATGGCACCGAGAATTCGGCGAAGGACAAAGACCTTCTGCAGATCCTTGCGATCCACCATGAGCTCTTCCTTGCGGGTACCGGACTTGAGGATATCCATCGCCGGGAAGATGCGCTTGTCGGAAACCTTGCGATCAAGCACGATTTCGGCGTTACCCGTGCCCTTGAATTCCTCAAAGATCACCTCGTCCATGCGGCTGCCGGTATCAATGAGGGCGGTTGCGATGATCGTCAACGAGCCGCCTTCCTCGATATTACGGGCTGCACCGAAGAACCGCTTCGGCCGCTGCAAGGCGTTGGCATCGACACCACCGGTCAGAACCTTGCCCGAAGACGGGATGACGGTGTTGTAGGCACGACCAAGTCGGGTGATGGAATCAAGAAGAATGACCACATCCCGACCATGTTCAACCAGACGCTTGGCCTTTTCGATCACCATTTCGGCGACCTGTACGTGGCGAGAAGCTGGTTCATCGAACGTCGAGGAGACCACTTCCCCATTCACCGTCCGCTTCATGTCCGTCACCTCTTCAGGACGTTCATCGATCAGCAGAACGATCAGACAGCTGTCCGGATGGTTGGCGGTAATGGACTTTGCGATATTCTGAAGCAGAACCGTCTTACCGGTACGTGGCGGCGCAACGATCAGGGCACGCTGGCCTTTGCCAAGCGGAGCCACCAGATCGATCACGCGGCTCGACATATCCTTGCCGGCCGGATCGGTTGATTCCAGTTTGAATCGTTCTTCAGGATGGAGCGGTGTCAGGTTATCGAAATGGACCTTGTGACGGGCCTTGTCAGGGTCTTCGAAATTGACAGTGTTCACTTTCAGAAGGGCAAAATAGCGCTCGCCCTCCTTGGGGCTGCGAATATGCCCCTCAACCGTATCACCGGTCCTGAGCGAAAAACGCCGGATTTGAGACGGCGAAATATAGATGTCATCCGGACCGGGCAGATAGTTGGCGTCGGGAGAGCGCAGAAAACCGAAACCGTCCTGCAGCACTTCGACGACACCTTCTCCGATGATGTCCGTATCACTCTCTGCCAATTCTTTGAGGATTGCAAACAGCAGCTCCTGCTTTCGCAGCGTACTGGCGTTTTCGACCTCGAGCTCTTCGGCAAAATTCAATAGCTCTGTTGGGGATTTTTTTTTGAGTTCTTGTAGTTTCATTTCGCGCATAGCGAAACTCTCTTGAAAGGTAAGCAACCAGGGGAAAGAAGTAAGGAGAGTACAAAGCGCTTGGTATGTGGCACACTTTGTCGTCTTGAAAGCGAAGAAGAAGAAGTGCTTTCGCGACCTATCGTTTTATCACGATTTCGGCGACCATAGCCGCAACCTAGGTCTGTAGCAAGTACTAATGAGACAAAAATGTACTTCCCGATATCAACGGGAAGGATTCCTCCGCTTTTCCGCACTTTCCCTATACAAAAGGCGGAATTAGAATGGCTTAACGACTGCCAGTATCACGATAGCGACCATCAACAAAGTGGGGACTTCATTGAAGATCCGAAAGTAGACATGGTCCTTCTGATTCGCATCCGCCGCGAAAAGTCGCACGTAGCGTGCACACATCATATGGTAGCCGGTCATGGCGAAAACAAGGACGAACTTGATATGCAACCAGATGGCATCGCCTTGCCAGATGGCATGCGGAAAGGCCAGCCACAGACCGAAAATCCAGGTGGCAATCAGCGAAGGATTCATGATCCCCTTCAGCAAACGCCGCTCCATAATCTTGAAAGTCTCGGACTTGTCCGTCCCGATTTCCGTCTGGGCGTGATAGACAAACAGCCTTGGCAGATAGAAAATTCCGGCCATCCAGGTGATGACCGAAATGATGTGCAAAGCCTTGGTCCATGAATAGTCGAGGAATTGAAGAAATTCCATCACATGCTCTCTTCTCTTGGAATGGCCCGAAAAGGGATCAGTCAGGCAATAAGATCAAATGATCATTTGCCGTAGGATCGGACGCGATTGATCAGCTGATGCACCAGATCGATGTCCCCTTGCGGCGTGATGCCATGGCCAAGATTGAAAATAAACGGCCCATCGCCCCACGCCTCCATGATGCGATCAATGGAAGCATCGAGATCCCGACCTCCGGTGATCAGAAGCGTCGGATCGAGATTGCCTTGCAGAGCAACCTTGGTCTGAAGATGATCGTGAGCCCAATCAAGCGGCACTGTCCAGTCAAGACCAACCGCATTGACCCCGGTCGCCTCGACAAACCCTTCCAGTCTCTGGGCAGCTCCCTTCGGGAAACCGATGATCTTGGCATCGGGAAGTTCGGCCCGAACGCCTTTGACAATCCGTGCAATCGGATTCTGGGACGCCGACAGGAACAGCGCATCATCAAGCACGCCCGCCCAGCTGTCGAAAATCTGAACCGCATCCGCACCGGATCGCAATTGTTTGATGAGATAAAGGATCGATGCCTCGACCAGCACATCCATCAGCCGGGCAAACGCCTCAGGTTCGCGCCGGGCAAACAGCCGCGCAGGTGCCTGATCAGGCGTTCCCTGCCCAGCGATCATGTAAGTCGCAACAGTCCAGGGAGCACCACAAAAGCCAAGAAAGGTCGTTTCCTCCGGCAGCCCATCACGAATACGCTCGACCGCTTCAAAGACAGGTTTGAGCCCATCAAGCACGATCGCAGGATCAAGATCGGCAATTTCCTCAGGACTGATCGGGTCGAGTTTCGGTCCTTCCCCTTGAACAAACTGCACTGAACGCCCAAGTGCATCAGGGATGACGAGAATATCTGAAAACAGGATCGCTGCATCGAATCCGAACCGGCGAATAGGCTGCATCGTCACTTCGGTCGCCAATTCCGGATTGTAGCAAAGATCGAGGAAGCTGCCTGCTTCGGCTCGGGTTGCCCGATACTCGGGAAGATAACGCCCTGCCTGTCGCATGAGCCAGATTGGTGGAGTTTGTTCTCTCTTCCCGCCGAGAACATTTAGGAGGCGTCGGTTGGTCACGATTCTGTCCCTCTGTTTGACGATCACATCTGATCACGATCATCCCCAAAATCCCAATTAAAAATTTTTAGATTAAGAGTCTGTTTATTCTTTTAGGCAGTGGATTGCGGGATATCTTTTTCACCCACATTTCACCCACATCCAGCACTGGAAAAACTGCAGTGCTGGGTATTAATCCTTTCTTAACCCTCACGGGAATAGCGGGGACAAATCTGAATCATCAAGGAATCCAGATGCCTCGATCACGTGAAAATTTCGTAAGCTGTGTGGGATATGTGGTAGCGGATTCTGGGAAGCTTGTGCATTAATTGTTTGTTAACCTTCGTAAACAGAGTGTTAACAAATCCGGGCCCGCTCAAATCGTTCTGGGGACGAATCTATGGGCAACGGGCATGAAAATCGCGACCGAAATCCAGAGCCCTAATTGTCCCCTGATTCCCACAGGGCTGGCGTAATCTGGGGAGGAATCGTTGCTCTTCCAGATGCCTTTCTAGCGATAGATTGCAACAGAAATTTGACAAAAATTTGCCGATCGTCAGACTCTTGGCGAGAATGCAGGGCAGAGTCGGTGGGTAACTCAAAAAAATGCGAGATCAGTTCTATCATCTGCACCTGATTTCAGATGCGACCGGTGAGACATTACGGGCCGTGAGCCGTGCGGCCTCGGCTCAGTATGCGCACAGCCGAATGATCGAGCATGTTCATCCCGGCGTTCGCAGTGAACGGCAGCTTTCAGCCATTCTTGAGCGAATCGAGGATCAGCCGGGAATCGTTCTTTACACGCTGGTCAACGCCGATCATTCGGCAAAACTCGAAGCTGCCTGCGACGATTTGCATGTCCCGGCCTACAATGTCCTCCTGCCGGTGTTCGATCTCTTCCACACCTATCTCGGGTCCCAGCAGACGCGACAGGTCGCCGCCCAGCACAGTCTTGATGCGGGATATTTCCGTCGCCTTGAAGCGCTCAACTACACTATGAGCCACGATGACGGCCAATCACTCCACTCTATAGAGAAGGATGACATCATCATTCTGGGCATTTCCCGAACGACCAAGACCCCGACATCTCTCTATCTCGCCCAGCGGAGCTTGAAGGTCGCCAACATACCGATTGTCAGCAATCTGCCGATTCCCATCACGCTTGAGCAGGCAAGGCATCCCCTGATCATTGGACTTGTTGCGAGCCCGCAGCAAATCATGCAGGTGCGCCAGCACCGTGTGTTGGGTCTGAAGTCCGACCAGGAAGGCAGCGACTATCTCAATCGCATCCTGATCAATGAGGAAATCGCCTACACCCGCAGGATTTGCCAGACCCACCAATGGCCGCTTCTTGATGTGACGCGGAAATCCATCGAGGAAACCGCGGCAGAAATCTTCAAGCTTTACCAAAGACACCGTCACCATGCCGAGAAGCCGTTGCCAGACTGATCTCGCAAAGAAAACGAAAGGGTCAAAAAATCGCCAAAAGGCTTCCGTTCCATGGGCAAGTCTTTTAAAGCTCACTTTCAATAGGCAATGAGAGAAAAGAAAATCCAATGTATCCGCTGATTCTAGCGTCCAAAAGTCAGGCGCGCGCCACCCTTCTGAGCAATGCCGGTTTAAGCTTTGAGTGTGTTGCGGCAGAAATCGACGAACGAGCAGCCGAGCAGCCACTGGTCGATACCGGTGGCAGTCCGCAAGATATTGCGGAGCTTCTGGCAGGGGTGAAGGCCATTGATGTTTCGGATCGCCATCCCGGCTGTATTGTCATCGGCGCCGATCAGACCCTTGGTCTGGGAGACCGCCGCTTCAACAAACCCGCCGATGAGGATGCAGCGCGACGCCAGCTTCTCGATCTTGCGGGCAAGACCCATCAGCTCCACTCGGCCGTTGCCTGTGTGATGGATGGCATCACCCTGTGGAATTATGTGTCGACCGCGACATTGACTATGCGCGATCTGACGCCCGCAGAAGTCGGCCACTATATGGCACGGGTTGGCGATCAGGTCCGTTCCAGCGTTGGCTGTTACCAGCTTGAAGGTCTTGGTATCCAACTGTTCGAGAAGATCGAAGGCGACTATTTCACCATTCTCGGATTGCCAATGCTGCCGCTGCTGTCCTATTTGCGTGAGCATCAACATCTGGAATTCTGACCCATGCAGCAACCCACGGGCATTGAAGCCACAAAACCGGTCGAGACACCGAAAGCCTTCGTGATCGGATGGCCGATTTCTCACTCGAAATCCCCTACCATTCACAGCCATTGGCTCGAGCAGCACAATCTTGCCGGCTCTTACGAGAAGATCGCGGTCGAGCCGGACAAGCTTGAAGCGTTTGTTGCTTCGCTGGCAGACAAGGGATTCGTTGGCGGCAATGTGACCATCCCGCACAAAGAGGCGATCCTGCCCTTTGTCGATGTGCTTCATCCTACGGCCAAGATACTGGGCGCGGCCAATACCCTCTGGTTTGAAGGGGATAAGCTGTACGCCGACAACACCGATGGCTATGGTTTTCTCGCCAATCTCGACCAGCATCAACCGAGCTGGGACCAAAACCCGGGTGCAAAAGCGCTGGTTCTTGGTGCCGGTGGTGCAGCGCGGCCCATCGTCCATGGACTGATCGAGCGCGGCTTTGAAAAGGTTACGGTTGTGAATCGAACGAGGCAACGGGCCGAGGCTCTGGCGCTTCACTTTGAAACGCTTGGAATGGGAAAAGTCATCTCGGTTTCGGATTGGGAGGCAAGGGAAAGCTTGCTCGAGGATTGCGATCTCGTCGTCAACACCTCGTCTCTGGGCATGACCGGCCAGCCACCGCTCGACATGGACCTCTCTGCATTGCCCAAAAGCGCCCTTGTCTCTGATATTGTCTACACGCCCCTGATCACCGGTCTTTTGGATCAGGCGCAGGCCCGCGGCAACCCGATTGTCGATGGTCTGGGGATGCTGCTGCATCAGGCGGTGCCCGGTTTTGAGCACTGGTTTGGTACCCGGCCGCAGGTCACAGATGAATTGCGCTCGCTGGTGCTTGGAATGGACAGGGCCTGATCATGATAAAGATCGGATTGACCGGCTCCATCGGCATGGGCAAATCAACTGTTGGTGCGATGTTCGAGAAAAGAGGCTGCCCGCTGCATGACGCCGATGCCGCCGTGCACGAGCTCTATCGATCCGAGGCGGTGCCGCTCATTGAAGCCGCCTTTCCCGCAACCACTGGGCCGGACGGCGTCGATCGCGCTGAGCTTTCTCGCCATGTGATCGGCAATCCAGACGCCATGAAGCGTCTTGAAGCCATCATTCACCCGCTGGTTCGCGAGCGCGAACATCGCTTCTATCAGCGATCAGAAGAGGCCGGAGCCAAACTGGTCCTCGTTGATATCCCGCTTCTTTTCGAGACTGGGTCGGATGAGAGGTTCGATGCCGTCGTTGTTGTCTCCGCACCAGAAGACGTGCAGCGGCAAAGGGTTCTTGCCCGTCCGGGCATGACAGCGGAGAAGTTCGACGCCATCAAGGCCAAGCAGATACCCGATGCGGAAAAGCGGCAAAGAGCGGACTATGTCATCGACACCGGCCTTACCCTCGATGAAACCGAACAGCAGGTGGACGAAGTGCTCAAGGATATCAAAAGCCGCTTTGCTCTTCAGAGCGAATAACCGATACTTTGTTCGAGTGAGGCAAGTGATTTGCCCAAGAATATGGAAGAAGGCTGACTGGAAAAATGGCGCTAAGGGAAATTGTCTTCGATACGGAAACAACAGGCCTTGATCCTTTCACCGGGGACCGCGTGGTGGAAATCGGCTGTGTCGAACTGATCAACCATCTGCCGACCGAAAACAATTTCCACGTCTATATCAATCCCGAACGGGATATGCCCGAAGAGGCCTTCAAGATTCATGGGCTGTCGGAGGAATTTCTCTCGGACAAGCCGAAATTTGCCGAAATCGCGCAAGCCTTCCACGATTTCATCAAGGACACGGTGATCATCGCGCACAATGCGCGTTTCGACGTCAAATTCCTCAACTGGGAGCTGGAAAAGGCCGGGTTTCCAACCATTCAGGACGATATGGTCCTCGATACCCTAGTGATTGCACGCCAGCGATTCCCCGCCGGCCCCAACAGCCTTGATGCATTGTGCAGCCGCTTCAGCATCGACAACACCAAACGAACCCTCCACGGCGCTTTGCTCGATAGTGAGATCCTCGCTGACGTCTATCTCGAGCTGATCGGCGGTCGCCAGACCAGCCTTTTGTTGTCCGGTGAGGAACAGGACCTGAATTCATCAGGCGAGGGCGAGGGTGGAGCAAGACGTAGGCAGGCGGCAAAACAACGCCCCTCCCCGCTGAAGCCTCGCCTCAGTTCTGAGGAAATCGAGCGGCACATGACATTTCTCGAAGAGGTCAAGGGCGACAAGCTCTGGGCGCAATTCCTGCCTCAGAGTGAAGCGGAAGACCAGCCCCAGAGTTAACGCTGTCTTGCAAATCCAGCGAAAATCCGAAAATGGATTCACGTGAAACCAGATCGGGTTTTCTCGAGATTCATCGGACAATAAAAAAGCCGGCTGACACTCCATCAGCCGGCTTTTTTGATATTCTATTTCAACCGCTTATTGGGTCGGCTGCTTGGCCTGTTCCTGAGCGGCCAGTTCCATCATGCGCTGACGATAAAGAGCAGCAAAGTCGATCGGATCTACATTCAGCGGCGGGAAACCACCGCGAGCGGTCGCATCGGAAATGATCTGGCGGGCAAACGGGAACAGCATGCGCGGGCATTCGATCATCACGAACGGGTGCAGCTGTTCCTGCGGCACGTTGGAGATCGAGAAAACGCCGGCGTAAAGCAGCTCGACGTTGAACATCGTGGTCTCGCCGTCTTTGGCCGTCGCATTGAGGGTCAGTTCGGCTTCGAACTCGGTCTCGGACAATGGCGTTGCATTGACGTTGATCTGGACGTTGATTTCAGGAGATTTTTCGCGCGGACGCAGGGAGTCGGGAGCGTTCGGGTTCTCGAAAGACAAATCCTTGGTATATTGCGCCAGAATGCGCAGGCCGGGCATCTGGAGATCCTGGCCTTGTTTGGCACCATTTTCTTGTGCGTCGCTCATGAAACTCTTCCCTGATAGCTTGAGTTGAGACGGATTGGGATTTCATTGAAAAATCCGATTCCCTATGCGCCTAGCATGCTGGCGGGATCGAAACAAGGCGAAGCCCCCGCACGGGTCGTGCATTTGGGCGAATTTGCCCACGTTTATACGATCAATCTGTGACAGTGTGGGAAAAGCCTCAAAGGCTCAGGATTTCCCCCAAGGCGTTCCGCCGCGTTTGGGGGCGCTGTCATCGTCCCGCTTGTCAGAAGAAATCGCGTCGCGATTGGTCACCTCGTCAAAGTCGTCTGCATCAAGATCAATGATCGACGGATCCGATGAACGCGGGCCCGGACGAGAGCCATAGGTGTGGCTCTCATAATAGGTGCCACCCGTCCGGCCATAGGTATGGGACGAAAATCCGCTCTGACCCTGCATGCCGGTCACCACCATGCGGTTCTTGATGCTATGGAAAATGAGATCCCGAATGGACGGCACGAGCAACAGGAAGCCGATGGTGTCCGTCACAAAGCCAGGTGTCAGCAGCAACAGGCCCGCAGCCAGCAGCATCACCCCTTGGGCAAGCTCCTTGCCCGGGATCTTGCCCTGATCCATCTGCGACTGCGCCTGAGCGAGAAGGGCAAACCCCTGCTGCCGCAGCAGCACGGTGCCGATAAAAGCCGTGAGCACGATTCCCAGAAGGGTATAAAGCACGCCGATCTGCCCACCAACGATGATGAACACCCCGATTTCCAGAACTGGAATGACGAGAAGCAGGAACGGAACGAAGGGAAAAAGCGACCTGTTCATGGAAATTCGGGTGACTCCCTAAAAGTCTTGTGTTTTTTCAGCGGTACAGGCTGCTTCATTTCTGGAATTGCAAAGCACCCTCCCCTACATATAGAAAGAATTATGAGACTTGCAGGTCCTTTCTGCAAAAAACCAAGGATCCAGGGAAAGCCTATGTTCGAATCCTTCGATTTCATTACGATAATCTTCCTCGTTATCGCGGTCGTTCTGTTTATGCGTCTGCGCGATGTCTTGGGAACCCGGACAGGCAATGAACGCGATCCTTATGATCCCTATTCCGAGCCGGACAAGTCACGCGAGAAAAAGGCCCCCGAACCGGATGATGTGGGCGACAATGTCATCTCTCTGCCCGAGCGGCCAGTCTCATCGGACAGCGAGGATGAAAAGGCAAAGCGCCTCGAGAAGATCGCGCCGGAAGGCTCAAGCCTCAATGCCGCCCTCACCCAGCTCATGTCGCTTGACAAAAATTTCGACCCGGAAGGCTTTGTTGCCGGGGCTCGTGTCGCTTACGAAATGATTGTAACCGCCTATGCTCAAGGGGATCGCAAGACCCTTAAGAAGCTGCTGGCAGCCGATGTCTTCAACGGTTTCAGTCAGGCGCTCGATGAGCGCGAAGCCCAGAAGCTGCGTGTCGAGTTCACCTTCATCGGCATCAACAAATCGTCCATCGTCGAGGCGGAAGTGGAAGGCAAGGAAGCACAGATCACCGTGCGCTTCGTGTCCTCCATCACCTCCTGCACTAAGGATGAGATCGGCCATGTCATCGAGGGCGATCCGAACGCCATTGATGAAGTGACCGACATCTGGACATTTAGTCGCGATATCACCAGCCGGAACCCGAACTGGAAGCTGATTGGAACCGAATCAGCGCAATAACCGGTTGACGGACCGGATCTGAGGGGGCAGAAACCGCAGCGGAAACTGATCCGCTTTGAGATAGAGAAAAACAACAAGAGGTGTCGCAGCTGATGGCAGGTCGCACAAATATTCCTTTTGCCGACCTCGCTGGCTGGACCTCTCACGATCATGAGGCGGCGTTTGCCGCCTTTTGTGCGTCGGCCCGGGCGATACTGAAGCGCCCTCCCACCTCGCGGGACGGCAGCGCTCACGCCGAGGATCTGCTGGCCATCGCCAGAGCGGCCCTGATGCAGGAAGGTCTTGGCAGCAACGAGGCCAGAGATTTCTTTGAAGCGCACTTCACGCCAGTTGCCATCGAGGGTCTCGGACTTCTGACCGGCTATTATGAGCCGGTGTTTGAAGGCAGTCGTCACAAAAGTGAAGACTTCGCGACGCCACTCCACAAACGACCCGCTGATCTGGTTGCCCTCAGCGAGGCAGAAGCGCTCGCGGCTGGTTTTACCACCGAGACCAGTTTCGCAAGGAAAACGGCTAAGGGCCTCGGCTTTCATCTCAGCCGCAAGGAGGTGATGGCCGGCGGACTGGATGGTGAAGGGCTCGAACTCGTCTGGCTGAGAAGTCCGCATGAAGCCTACATCGTTCACATTCAGGGCTCAGCTCGGATCGTCCTGGAGGATGGATCGAGCCTGCGCGTCGGCTTTGACGGCAAGTCGGGCCACCCCTACAAGTCCATCGGCAAGCTGCTGATCGAGAGAGGCATTTTTACCGCTGACAGCATTTCGATGGATGCCATGATGGACCATATCGAAGCTCAGGGCCCGCACGGACTGGCGCTGTTGGCGGAAAACCCGTCCTATATCTTCTTCAAGGAAATTCCCTTTACGCAAGATGATACAGGAGAGAAAGGTCCGATTGCCGCCGCAGGGGTGCCCCTGATTCCCATGCGCAGCATCGCGGTCGACCGCCATGTCCATACCTTCGGAACCCCCTTCTGGATCGAAAGCAGCCTGCCGGAAGAAGCAGGGGGGCATCCCTTCACCCAGCTGGTTTTCGCTCATGATACGGGATCGGCCATCAAGGGCCCAGCACGCGGAGACCTCTTTACGGGCTCGGGCCGTGAGGCCGGACATTTGGCGGGGCAGTTGAAACAGGCAACACGTTTTGTCTGCCTGATGCCGCGGTCTACAGAAGAGACGGAAGCGGGAGGGACCCATGGCTAGAAAGCCCGCCCTCAGCCGCAAGGATCTGAAAATCTGGCAAAAGGTGACCCAGTCGATCACGCCGATGGAGGGAAAATCCGCCGAGTTGAAGGCTCTCATCGAGACCATTGAGAGCAAACGCGCCAAACCAGCGGACAATCAGCCCGATCCTGAGCATCCCGTGCAGCGCCGCAAGGCCAGTGAGGCCGAACTGAGGGCCTTGCAGGAGCGCGGGATCATCGGAGGAGAAGCAAAGCGCCTCTCGGGCACGCCACCACTCAGCGCCATCGACAGGAACGAGAAGAAGCGTATCGTCAAGGGGCGAAGTTCCATCGACGCCCGCCTCGACCTCCATGGCATGACCCAGACAGAGGCCCACAACGCCCTCTTCGGCTTCCTGCGCTCCAGTCATGCCCGAGGCTGCAAGCATGTGCTTGTCATCACGGGCAAGGGCAGTAGAGGCTCTGACGAGGCCTATTCCATTGATCGCGAAAAAGGCGTCTTGCGCCGCGTGGTCCCGCAATGGCTGTCCGAGCCGGGAATCCGCTCGATCATCGTCGGGTTCGAAGAGGCCCATCCGGTCCTTGGCGGGGCTGGAGCCTTGCACATCCGCCTCAGAAAGCGTAACAAAACGCGAGGTTAAGATTATCTTGGGCTGGTTGGCCCCGGGGAAAAGACATCATGACACCCTTTGGTGCAAAACTGAGACGCATGCGCCGGGCGCGCAACATTTCCCTCAAGGAAATGGCCGAACGTCTCGATGTGTCCAGCGCCTATCTGTCCGCGCTGGAGCATGGCAAGCGCGGCAAACCGACCTGGTTTCTCATCCAGCGCATCATCGCCTATTTCAATGTTATCTGGGATGAAGCCGAAGAGCTGCAACGGCTTGCGGAAATTTCGGATCCGAATCCAACCGTCAGAACCGCGGGGCTTGACCCGCGCGCAACAGAACTTGCCAACCTGCTTGCCGACCGCATCGGCCAATTGTCCGGCGACAGCCTTGATTCCCTCATTCTGCAGCTCAGGGCGGCCTCTTCCCGAGATCGCGCCTTGGGCAGCCGCGACCTTAGGGATCAATTGTAGGCGTCAGACGCCCACTTCAATGCACCACGCACAGCCCTCGGAGGCGTTGGTCCCGTGGTGCGTTCACTCTCGGATCATCAGAGGATATAGCGGCTGAGATCGGTGTTCTTGGCCAGCTCGCCCACATGCTCCCGCACGAAATCGCCGGTGATTTCGATCACCTCTCCGCCCCGATCCGGTGCCTCGAAGGAGATATCCTCAAGGATCTTCTCCATCACGGTCTGCAGGCGACGTGCACCGATATTCTCAACGGACGCATTCAGATCCACGGCAATGTCGGCAATGGTCTCGATGGCATCGTCACCAAACGAAAGGGTCACCTCCTCGGTGGCCATCAGGGCCGAATATTGTTTCGGCAGGTTGGCCTCGGTGTCTTTCAGGATGGCGCGGAAATCTTCCTTCGTCAGGGCTCTGAGCTCCACCCGGATTGGCAGACGACCTTGCAGCTCTGGCAACAGGTCGGACGGCTTGGAGACATGGAAGGCGCCTGAGGCGATGAACAGGATATGGTCGGTTTTGACCGGGCCATATTTGGTCGTCACCGTTGTGCCTTCAATGAGCGGCAACAGGTCCCGCTGTACCCCTTCGCGCGAGACATCCGCTCCCCCGCGCCCCTCACGGGCGCAGATCTTGTCAATCTCGTCGAGGAAGACAATACCGTTGTTTTCCACCAATGAAATCGCTTCCGAAATGATTTGGTCGTCATCGAGCAGCTTGTCGGATTCTTCCGTGATCAGCAACTCGTAGGACTCCTTGACATTCACCTTGCGGGTCTTGGTGCGGCCACCAAAGGCCTTGCCGAAGACATCCGAGAGGTTCATCACGCCCATCGATCCGCCGGGCATGCCGGGGATTTCGAAATTCGACATCGGCGAGGAGGTATCCTTCACTTCGATCTCGATTTCCTTGTCATCGAGCAGGCCGTCCCTCAGTTTCTTGCGGAAGCTGTCGCGGGTCGCCGGGCCTGCACCGGGGCCCACCAGAGCATCGAGCACTCGTTCTTCGGCGGCTCCATGTGCTGCGGCCCGCACCTGCTTGCGCTTCGCCTCGCGTGTCAACATCAGCCCGCTCTCGACCAGATCGCGCACGATCTGGTCGACATCGCGACCGACATAGCCCACTTCGGTGAATTTGGTCGCTTCGATCTTGATGAAGGGGGCATTGGCCAGTTTAGCCAGCCGCCGGGAAATCTCGGTCTTGCCAACCCCGGTCGGCCCAATCATCAGGATATTCTTCGGCAGAACCTCTTCGCGCAGATCTTCATCAAGCTGCTGTCTGCGCCAGCGATTGCGCAGGGCAATGGCGACGGCCCGCTTGGCATCCTTCTGGCCGACAATGAAGCGATCGAGCTCGGAGACGATTTCGCGGGGGGAGAAATTGGTCATGGCGAATTACCTTTCAGGGGAGACGGGCGGCAGTTTGTGCATGAAAGCGTGGCTGGCATAGGGGCGCAGCAACTTACGGCGCAGGGAGGTCCATCCCGATCCCAGCATCAGCACAAAGGCGCCAAGCAGAAGCAAAGTAAGAGAAATGGCGGTGGCTTCACCCAGATTGATCGTCGCGAGCAGCACTCCGATGGCAACACCGAGATAGCTGATGGCCGAGGCGAGCAGCGCCCGACGGTCAATGACCAGCGCAATCAGAGCAATGAGAACCACAAGGCCGATGGTGACAAACGCGGCAATGGCATTCTTGTCGACCGCGGCGACCAACGACAACACCGAATGAACGATCATTGGCGCAGCCACCAGATGCAGCCAGAAGGCCTTGTCGCTGTTCAACCCCTTGCGCAAGGGATCCTTGCGATCAAAGAACAGGGCAAGGCCAAAACAGGCAAGCCCGACAAGGAACAGCCAAATGTTGAGCAGGTTGCCGAGAAGATCTTCGTCAAGAATGGCAAGCACTAGAAAACACAGCATTCCGGCAGCCATGGCCATGAAGGCCGGTGTGATCGGAACGGCGAAGCGCTTGTAGAAGGCCCAGCCCGCCAAGAGCGTCAGAACAAAGGGTATTGAGGCCGCGATGCCATGCGCCGACAGATCAGACCCGGAGGTCATGCTCCACCAGTCCCCGGCATTTCCCTTCACGACAAAGCCGACGAGATTGACGGCACCGAACCAGAAACTGAGCATGAAGCCACCCGTCAACAGGATGGAGGGTAGCGACAGGCGAAGCTTTCTGGAGAACCATTCCGCCAGAAGCCAGCAAAGGACCGCAGCGCCGAAATACATGCCGATCGGGCCAACCGGACTGCCTTCGATCAGAAAGCCGAGCCCGACAAAATAGCCGGTGAACAGGATGCCGAGGCCAATGGAGACGAAAATGTCGTGAAAGCCCTTGGCGAAATGCATCTCTTCGGGATCGGCAGTCTCCACCTCGCGACTATCCGCCTCCAGCAGAAACTCATAGAGTGGCGTCACCTGGGTTTCGTCGATCAGACCTTTTCGGCTGGCCTCAAAGAGAGCGTCACGACTGAGCATCCAGAACTTCCACAGTCACATTGTCATTGGTATAGACGCAGATCTCTGCGGCGATCGACATGGCCTTGCGGGCAATTGCCTCGGCATCCATGTCGGTATCGATGAGCGCACGGGCCGCGGCGAGCGCGTAGTTGCCGCCAGATCCGATTGCGGTGACACCCTTTTCCGGCTCCAGCACGTCGCCGTTGCCCGTCAGCACCAGCGAGACATTCTTGTCGGCGACGATCATCATCGCTTCCAGACGGCGCAGATAACGGTCGGTGCGCCAGTCCTTTGCCATATCGACACAGGCCCTCAGCAATTGATCGGGATATTGCTCCAGCTTGGTTTCGAGCCGTTCGAACAGGGTAAAGGCATCCGCCGTCGCTCCGGCAAAGCCGGCAATCACGTTGCCCTTGCCGAGTGGGCGGACCTTGCGGGCATTGCCCTTGATAACAGTCTGTCCGAGGCTGACCTGACCGTCGCCGGCAATGACCACCTTGTCGCCCTTGCGTACCGTGACAATGGTGGTCCCGCGCCAACCCGGGAAAGCCTGTTGATTGGAAGAATATTCTGTCATGTTCAAACCGTTCTGTTCATCATCTCGATCGCGCCAACCGATATGCTCCACTGTGCATGCATCAATGTATGCATCATTGGCGGAACTTCAATTGCATCCCGCCTCTGTCAGGGGCGAGGCTTTGCTTGCTGAGCCAAGTAGCATGCATTTCTTCATAAGGCCGTAACAAAAGCATCAGTTTGGGACAATTGGAGCATAATTTGAGCAGCTATCACTATGGATTTGTAAAGGCTGCCCTGATACATAGGGGTCTGACAGATATATGTGGTAATTTTAAGTGAAGGAACGCAAGGGATGCGCACGGCCACGATCAATCGCAAGACAAATGAAACCGAGGTCTCGCTGACCATCAACCTTGATGGCACCGGCGAATACAAGATCGCGACCGGCGTCGGCTTTCTCGACCATATGATTGATCAGCTTTCCCGCCATTCCCTCATCGACATGGAAATCACCGCGAAGGGCGATCTTCACGTCGACTGCCACCACACGGCAGAAGACGTTGGCATCGCTCTGGGGCAGGCGCTGAAGCAAGCGCTCGGCGACAAGAAGGGCATCGGCCGCTATGCGGATTGTCATCTTCCCATGGATGAAACCATGACCCGCGCTGCTGTGGATGTGTCCGGACGGCCGTTTTTCGTCTGGGATGTCACCTTCACGCGTGACAAGGTCGGAGACTTCGATACCGAGCTGTTCGAAGAATTCTTCAACGCCTTCGCCCAGAATGCTGGCATCACGCTGCATATTGCCAATCTCTATGGCACCAACAACCATCATATCGCGGAAAGCTGCTTCAAGGCCGTGGCCCGCGCCCTGCGCAAGGCGGTGGAAATGGATCCGCGCCAGGCCGGCCGTGTGCCGTCCACCAAGGGAACCTTGAATGGATAAGTGTTGCAGACCTCGCCTTTTCTATGAAGGTGGACCGTGCTCCGAAGACCGATCACAAGAGCGATTCCATGCCGTCCTACACGATCTATGAAAAACCGGGCCTGTCGGTTGATCAGGCCATCGATAGCGCAGTGATGGTGAAGCAGCAGCATTCCATGCTTGCCTTCTTCTTCCCGTTCCTCTTCATGCTGGTCAAACGGCTGTGGATCGTCCTGTTTGCCTATCTCATCATTTCCTCCGTCGTCGTCACACTCGAAAGCATGCTGCCGATCTGGGCGGGGATGCTGATCACCCTGATGCTGAGCTTGTGGATCAGTGTGGAAGCGCCCAATCTCATTGGCTGGACGCTTCAGCGTAACGGATATGTCGAAGTGGGAAGCCTGTTTGCGGAAAACAGCGAGCATTGCGAGCAGCGCTATGTCGAGGCCCGCTGCAAGGACAACCGGCTCGGTGGCCTGATCTCTCCGGTCGGCCGCACCGGCTCGCGCGTCACCCCGGCCCTGAAGCCTGCGCCAATGGCCGGATTTGGCCATGCAGCTGCGGCAGAGCCAGTTATCGGCCTGTTTCCGACGCCCAATACCCTCGAGGAGAAAAGATAGATGCGCATTGCGATCATCGATTATGGTTCGGGCAATCTCTGCTCGGCCGCCAAGGCCTTTGAGCGCTCTGCCAGAGAGGGTGGCCATTCCGCTGACGTTCTGGTCACCTCCAAACCCGAGGATGTGTTGACGGCAAGCCATGTCGTGCTGCCCGGCGTCGGCGCCTATGCCGACTGTCGCGCCGGTCTTGATGCGGTGCCCGGCATGGCCGAGGCACTCGATGAGGCGGTCATCAAGGGCGGCAAGCCATTTCTGGGCATTTGCGTCGGCCTTCAGCTGCTCGCCAGCCGCGGCCTTGAGCATGGTGTGACCGAAGGGCTTGGCTGGATTCCCGGCGATGTCGTCGTGCTCGAACCAAGCAATCCGGATCTGAAAATCCCGCATATGGGCTGGAATACGGTGGATGTACTCGCCGATCACCCGGTCTGGAAGGGCATTCCGACCGGGCCTGATGGCCTTCATGCCTATTTCGTCCATTCCTATCATCTCAAGGCGGCCAACGCACATGAGGTGCTGGCGACCGCTGATTATGCTCAGACGGTTACCGCCTGTGTCGGTCGGGACAACATCGTCGGGACGCAATTCCATCCCGAAAAGAGCCAGACACTGGGTCTCGCCCTGATTTCCAACTTCCTCAATTGGAGACCCTGAATGATCATCTTTCC
This sequence comes from uncultured Cohaesibacter sp., assembly GCF_963662805.1. Classification (NCBI taxonomy): domain Bacteria; kingdom Pseudomonadati; phylum Pseudomonadota; class Alphaproteobacteria; order Hyphomicrobiales; family Cohaesibacteraceae; genus Cohaesibacter; species uncultured Cohaesibacter sp. The sequence goes on along the minus strand of NZ_OY759874.1, from coordinate 5,302 downwards.
TGCTATCGACCTCAAGGATGGTCAATGTGTTCGCCTCAAGCTCGGCGACATGGATCAGGCAACCGTCTTCAACGATGACCCCGGTGCCCAGGCCCGCCTGTTTCAGGATCAGGGCTTTGAATGGCTGCATGTGGTTGATCTGAACGGGGCTTTCGCTGGCAAGGCAGAAAACACCCCGGCCGTTGAAAGCATCATCAGGAACACCTCCAATCCGATCCAGCTCGGTGGCGGGATCCGCGACATGGCAGGCATTGAGCATTGGCTCGACAAGGGCATCACCCGCGTCATTCTGGGTACTGTCGCGGTGCGCGATCCGGCTTTGGTGAAAGAGGCCTGCAAGGCCTTTCCGGGCAAGATTGCCGTTGGTATCGACGCCAAAGGCGGCAAGGTTGCCGTCGAGGGCTGGGCCGAAACATCAGAACTGACCGCCATCGATCTTGCCAGACAGTTTGAGGATGCGGGCGTCGCCGCCATCATTTTCACCGACATCGATCGTGACGGCATCCTCAAGGGCCTCAATATTCCCTCGACGCTCGAGTTGGCCAATGCGGTGTCCATTCCGGTCATTGCTTCGGGTGGTCTTGCCTCCATTGACGACGTCAAGCGCATGCTGGAGCCTGATTGCGCCATTCTAGAAGGCGCGATCACCGGACGAGCGCTCTATGATGGCCGTCTCGATCCCGCCGAAGCGCTGGCGCTGATCGCCGCAGCAAAGAAGGAAGGGAAAAACTGACATGTTGAAAGCACGCGTTATTCCCTGCCTTGACGTTAAGGATGGCCGAGTGGTCAAGGGCGTCAACTTTGTCGATCTCAAGGATGCCGGGGATCCGGTCGAAAGCGCCAAGGCCTATGATGCCGCCGGCGCCGATGAGCTCTGCTTCCTCGATATCACCGCTAGCCATGAAAACCGCGACACAATTTTCGACGTCGTGCGCCGGACAGCAGAAGAATGCTTCATGCCGGTGACCGTCGGTGGCGGTATCCGCACCACGGAAAACATCCGCGATCTGCTCAAGGCAGGCGCTGACAAGGTCTCCATCAACACCGCTGCCGTGTTGCGTCGCGAGTTCGTCAAGGAAGCCGCCGAGAAGTTCGGCAACCAGTGCATTGTCGCGTCCGTTGACGCCAAGCGCGTCTCTGGCGAAGGTGAGCCTCTGAAATGGGAAATCTTCACCCATGGGGGGCGGACGCCAACCGGCATCGATGCCATTGAATATGCCGACGAGATGGTCGCTCTGGGGGCAGGCGAAATCCTCCTCACCTCCATGGACCGCGACGGCACAAAAATCGGTTTCGATATCGAACTGACCCGCAGGATTGCTGATATGGTGCCGGTTCCCGTGATCGCGTCAGGCGGTGTTGGCACCCTCGATCATCTGGTCGAGGGCGTGCGGGACGGTCATGCGACTGCCGTGCTTGCGGCCTCCATCTTCCACTTTGGCGAATATTCGATCCGCGAAGCCAAGGAACATATGGAAAAGGCCGGCATTGCCATGCGCATGGATGGCTATCACTGATCCCGGAACAGATTTTTCTGCGACCAACCACGTCGCAATGCGCCGCAGCGCGCAATGGACAAGGCAAGGACAGAGTTTGATGTCTAACTTCACCCTCAGCGATCTCGAAGCGATCATCGAGACCCGAGCCAATTCGGACGACGAGAAGTCCTACACCCGCAAGCTGATGGGCAAGGGCGTTGGCAAATGCGCCCAGAAGCTCGGCGAGGAAGCCGTGGAAGCCGTCATTGCCGCCATGAAGGGCGACAAGGAAGAGCTGACCAGCGAAACCGCCGATCTGCTCTATCACCTGCTGGTGGTGTTGAGGATTTCCGGCGTCAGCCTTGATGCTGTCATGCAGGAACTGGCAAGCCGAACCGGCCAGACCGGCCTTGAAGAAAAGGCCTCTCGTCCGGCGGACTGAAAATACGTATTTGCACCTACTTATTTCCTAGTTCGCAACTGCACAAAAACGAGTAGGGTTTGAGATCAATCAACTCCGACTGCAGTTGCAAAGGATAAGGTGCCCCCGATTTGTCACCCGACCGATTCAGTGCGCAGTTTATGTTGCACTGCGGTATGATCGGAGTGGCGAGGAATGTCCGGACAACCAGAAACGCGATGAAGCGGGAGCCGGATTGCCGATTGGCCAGCAAAGCGCCTTTAGGGGCTTTTTGAGTGGCTGATCCATCAAGGAGGGACGGAGACCAGCAGCGAAAGGGCCGCTGATCCTCCGGCATATGCGAATGGAAGATACGGCAAAGCGGCAGCTTTCCCCCTACCGTGCCTTTACCAACGAGGAATGGGCGACGCTTCGAGCGGACACACCCATGACCTTGACCAAGGACGAACTTGATCAGATCAAGAGTCTCAACGACCCCATCTCCATGGATGAGGTGGAGGAGATCTATCTGCCCCTCTCAAGGCTCCTCAGCTATTATGTGGAATTCGCCAAGGGGCTGAACATCGCCACCCAGCAGTTTCTGGGGACGGACGAGCCCAAAACCCCCTTCATCATCGGGATTGCCGGATCCGTTTCGGTCGGCAAATCAACGACCTCTCGCCTGTTGAGGACGCTTCTGTCGCGCTGGCCCGCCAGCCCCAAGGTGGATCTGGTCACAACCGATGGCTTCCTGCTCCCCAACGCAGTGCTGGAGGCCGAGGGTCTGATGGGCCGCAAGGGCTTTCCAGAAAGCTATGACCGGACCGCTCTCATTGAGTTTCTCACCGACATCAAGGCGGGTAAGCGCAATGTGCAGGCGCCGATCTATTCCCACTTCTATTATGATGTCATGCCCGATCAGCATGTGGTCATCGATCAGCCCGACATCCTGATTTTCGAAGGCCTCAACGTCCTTCAGACCGGGCTTCTGCCCAAGGATGGCAAGGAAATCCCATTCGTCTCCGACTTCTTCGACTTCTCGATCTATATCGACGCGGACGAAGACCGGCTGCATCGCTGGTATATGGAGCGTTTCAAACGCCTGCGCGAGACCGCCTTCCGCGATCCCGGCTCCTACTTCCATCGCTATTCCATGATCGAGGAAGATGAAGCCTTGAGGATCGCCGACAATCTCTGGACCTCGATCAACCTGGTCAACTTGCGCGAAAATATCTTCCCGACCCGGCCCCGCGCTGATCTGGTTTTGCGCAAGGAAGAAGGTCACAAGATCAAAACGGTCCTGTTGCGGAAGCTCTAGCCGGGCTTGCTCAAACACCAGACAAACAAAAGGCGGCCAGTGAGCCGCCTTTTGTTTTGGACTATCCGGGTCAAGTGCGCAGACTTCAGAGAAGACCGGCCTGTTCTGCTGCCTGACGCATGTCATGCTCGGGCCGCGGGCCGATATGCTGGATCACTTCGGCGGCGCAGAAGTTGCCAAGCGTTGCGCTCTTTTCCAGATCCATGTCGTGGGTGATGCCATAAAGGAAGCCTGCGGCATAAAGATCCCCGGCGCCGGTCGTGTCAACCAGCTCGCGCACGTTGCAGGCCGGGACATGGAAGGTTTCATTGCCCGAAATGGCAACAGAGCCTTCGCCCCCAAGGGTCACGGCGGACAATCGTGTATCGGCGCGCAGCGCATTGAGCGCGGTTGCCCGATCTGCGGTCTGATAGAGCGCTTTGACTTCAGGTTCGTTGGCAAACACGATATCGACCTGACCGGTCTGCAGCAGATCGAGGAACTCTTCCCGGAAGCGGATCAACGCAGAAGCTGTCCGAAAGGCTGATGGAAACCTGCCGCCCGGCTTCGTGCGAAATGCGGGCCGCCTTGCGGAAGGCTTTTTTTGGCGTTTTTCCTTGTCCCACAAATAGCCTTCCATATAGGTGATGGCGGCATTGGCGACGATGTCTTCGTCAATGTCGGCTTCGGACAGTTCGGTGGCGGCACCCAGATAGGTGTTCATGGTGCGCTCTCCGTCCGGCGAAATCAGGATCATGGAGCGGGCAGTCGGCACGCCACCAACCAGTGGGGCGCAATCAAAATGCGCACCAAGAGACCGCATGTCGTGCGAGAAGATCTCGCCAAGCTGATCATCGGCAACCTTGCCGAAAAAGGCGGTATCGGCGCCAAGGCTGGCAAGCCCGAAGACCGTGTTGCCCGCGCTGCCACCAGAGGCCTCGATTGCCGGTCCCATCAGCTTGTAGAGATATTCAGCCCGTTCGGTGTCAATCAGGTTCATCGATCCTTTGTGCAGGCCTTCGGCGACCAGAAAATCATCTTCGGTCCGGGCCAGAACATCCACGATCGCATTGCCAATTCCAAGAACATCAAAGCGGGCTTTTGTCATTTCATTCTCCGGCCGGATGGGGTGCGCACCCCGTAGGGCCTTGTTGTTTGAGTATCTGCAAGGTCGGCGGCAGTATAGTGAGCACGAGTCTCATGGCAACTGGCAAATCGAAGCAAAGGCTCTTGCAGTCGCCCTTTTGCCCGCCTATGTCAAACAAGTCCTGAATGAAACTGCCAAATGAGGCCGCAATCCATGCTTTCTTCCGCCATTCTGGCGTTCAACCAGCTCTTCACCAAGCCTTTCCGCTCCGTTTTCTGGAAGATGCTCGGCATCACGCTCCTGCTGCTCGTGCTGGTCTGGATCGGCATGGAATCGGGCATTGCCTATCTGTTGTCGCTGGAAAGCTTTCTGCCCGGCTGGGCTGAGACTGTGGCACGGATTGTGACCGGGCTGGGGTTTGTCTTCGGTCTGTGGTTCCTGATCATCCCGGTTTCCACCGTGGTGGCGGGCCTGTTTCTTGATGAAGTGAGCCACGTGGTCGAAACCACCCACTATCCCCATGAACCCCACGGGAAGGACCTGCCGATGGTCCGAAGCGATCATCCAGACCATCCGGTTTCTGGGTGTCGTCATTCTGGTCAACCTCGTGGTCCTGCTGCTCATTCCCTTCCTCGGTCTCGGCGTGATCCTCTTCTTTGTCGCCAACGGCTATCTGCTTGGACGGGAATATTTCGAGCAGGCGGCCCTACGCTATCGCAGCCGTGAGGAACTGAAGGAATTGCGCTCCCGTCATGGGGTCAAGATCTTCTTCTGTGGCCTCGTGATTGCAGGTTTCATCGCCATCCCGCTGCTCAACCTGCTGACCCCGCTGTTCGCGACGGCCTTCATGGTTCATGTGCACAAGCGCCTGACCGGGTCGGTGCCGGTCAACACCGACTGATCAGGCCGCCGAACGGCCTCTCCAGCTCTGCATCCGCAGCGCGGCCTTGCCATAAAGCTGAATAAAGAAGCCGATCAGCAGGGCCGCAATGACGGTGCCTTCGCGGATGCCGACCAGATCGTTGATCAGCAACAGCGAG
>NZ_OY759873.1 GCF_963662805.1 uncultured Cohaesibacter sp. | reverse complement strand
TCCCATTCCGGCCTTTAAGGGCAGGCAAATCCTCGGTCACACCGCGCTGCCATGGTTCTACGGCATGACCGTCGGTGGCGGCGGCGAAGAATTTGTCAGCAAGCTCTGGCCGGACTTGGAAGCTCCGACGCGGCCCGTTGGCGAGCGTACGCTCGAATTGACTGCGATTTGTTCGACCAAGACCCAGACCAAGAACCAGATCCGGCGCCTGAGGTTCCTGCGCATATTGAAGGCCGAGCTCGGGGATCGCCTGACCATTTACGGGCGTGGGTTCGAACGGCTCGACGACAAGGCCGCAGTGATCGAGAATTCGCGCTATCATCTGGCGCTTGAGAACAATCTCGCGGACAATGGCTGGACCGAGAAGACCGCCGATGCAGTGCTTGGTGGCGCCTATCTCATCCATGGTGGAGCCGCCGCCATCAACAGAGACTTCGATGAACGGGGCCTGCTCTGGATTGACCTGACCCGTCCTTACGAGTCGGCCCGCAAGGTGAAAGCCTGCCTCGATCTCGATCCGGCCTCAACCGACATAGTCCAGTCGGTGATGGCCGCAAACAAGACCCGGCTGATGCAAGAGCACAATCTCTTTGCTCTGCTTTATCGCTATCTTGAAGACCTGAGTGCCGATTGCGGTGATGTACCTGCGTTGGAGGTTGCGGAGCCAATCAAATGGTTCGGAAAATCAAAGAGACTGTTGAAATTGCCAAGGCCGCTCCGTCGCCTTGTCTGGCAGATCAGCATCGGACTGTTTGAACGGGGCTGAGGCTCAACGAGTGTAGCGGCTGGAGGACAGCGGGACATGAAAAGCATGAAGGTGACACAAGAAACCGCGGGCGACTATCTGTGCGTTCGCCTGTTCGGTGGCCTCGGCAATCAAATGTTTCAGTACGCCGCCGCTCTGGCTCAGGCAAAACGCTTGGGCGCGAAACTCCTGATGCACGCGGTGGGCTCGGAGCGTCTCGAACATGCAAGCTTTGGCCTTGCGGCCTTTCCGATCACCGCTGATGTTTGGGAGCAGGACGATGTGGACACATCCTCACTGCTGGCCAAGCTGAGCGGCAAGGCACGACAGGAAAAGCGCAAGAAAAAACACGGCGATCACTGGCCCGGCCCACGCTATCAGTATGATAGCCTGACGGTGAGCGATGACATCAGGACCGTGAAAAAGGGCAGCTATATCGCGGGCTATTTCCAGTCCGAGGACTATTTTCTGGATCAGGCGGACGCCATACGGGCCGAATTCAGCCTCGCACAGCTCGAAGGCGCGCTTGATGCGGATAGCAAGGCGCGGGTAGAGAGCAGCGGCTCCGTCTCGGTCCATATTCGCCGTGGAGACTATCTTTACGATCCCAAGGTGCTGAAGATCCACGGCATCATGGAGGATGTCTATTATCAGCGGGCACGCAAGCTGATCGAAAAGGCTGTGCCGGATTGCCACTTCTGCATTTTCAGCGATGACCGCGAGGCGGCTGATCAGCTCACCAGAGATTGGCCCAATCGCACCCTGATGCCGGAAGCGGACCGGATGCACGATCTTGCCCTGATGTCGAAATGCAGCCACCACATCATCGCCAACTCGTCCTTCAGCTGGTGGGGTGCATGGCTTAATCCCGATCCGCACAAGCTTGTGATCGGTCCGCGCCGCTGGTACACCCGAGAGCATATGCTCACGACCTATATCGACGACATCTGCCCGCGCGGCTGGATCCTCGTCTGAAGGAAACCCCATGCGGATCTTTCTGATCAATCTCGACCGGGACGCGGCTCGCTTCGATTATATGAAAGCAGAACTGGCCAAGCGGGGCTTCACGGCCGAGCGCATCCCGGCTGTCTATGGCCTCGATATGCCCGAGACCCTGAAGAGCTATTTCCTTAACGCCTCAGGAGGGATCGACAGCGCCATGAACCGGGGCGAGGTCGGTTGCTACGCCAGCCACCTGACGATCATGCAGCGGATCGTTGAGGAAGGCATCGAGGAGCCGGTCTGCGTCATGGAGGATGACCTCGCATTTCATGATGCCTTTGCCGTGATGGCGGAGGCGCTCGACAGATTGCCTCAGGATTGGGAGATCGTTCGTCTGAGCAACCCGCCCAAGGCAGCGGTGAAAGTGGTTACTGAGCTGGCCGATGGGCTAAGTGTCGTCAAATATTGGCGTGTGCCCAACAACACCGGTTGTTATCTGATCAACCGGGCCGGTGCCAAGAAATTCCTCACCTACCGGGCTTTGCGCAAACGGCCCGTCGATGAGGATCTGCGCCGCCCGTGGGAACATGGCCTCAAGACCTACGGTCTCGTCCCGCCGCCGGTGACATCCAACATCTTTGACTCGTCCCTTGCCGAGATCGGTGGTGATCGCTCGTTGCCTGCCCGCAAGCGCTTCAAGGACGCGGGCGGCTCATCTCTGTCGGTCTGGACATACCGGCTTTCTGAGTTCGGTCTCGTCAATTGCCTGATTGCGCCGATCAAGACCATTCTTGGCCGCAGACGCAAAGGCAAGGTGTCCTTTTTGGACTAGGTGACATTCCCGCAACAGATCGCGCGTCATCGCACCGTCAAATCACCAAGACCCTCGGCTCGCAAGTTTTCTCGCGGGCAAATGACATTTTCGAACTTTGGTTGAATCTATAAGATATTTCTTGTCTTTGCCGAGACATAGAATTGTCGCTCGCAGCAGCCACGAAGACTCTGTCCGAAGCCTGTTGAACCAAAAATTTCTTTCTGAAGACTCTGGTCAAAAGAGTGATTAACAAACTCTTACCTGTGAAGACTCTGTGGATAAGAGTTCTTAACAAGTGGTTAACGGAAAATGTCTTCTCAGATATTTACATTAATAATAAAAAATTTCCGAAGACTCGAGTCTTTCGTCAAACATTTGTTATACAGTCGATATTACTTTTGCCAGCGTTGCAAAAGTGTGATTCCATAAAGCTCATATTTGTTAACTTTTCGGTATTCGTCATGCGCTATCAGCCAGCCTATATATATCCCGGCTCTCAGAAGGTGAACCGAATTCCGGTTGAAGAACCCGCCTCCTGGCAGTTTCCGAGCTTTAAGTTTCATGCCCACCAGCACAGCTCTGTGCGCCTTGCGCGCTTCCTGATGATTGTGGTCGGAATGCTGTTGCTGATTGTCGGCATGGCACATTATTTCACTGCATACACGGCAAAAAGCTGGGATCAGGTGTCCGCCACGGTCACCCGGGCCGAAGTGGTTCGGACCAAAATGGACGGTGGCGCTCCGGTCTTCTCGGCCAAGATCGAATATCAATATGTGAAGGACGGACAGACCTTCACCGGAACCCGTGTCTCCTTGCGACCGATCCGCTCCCAATCTCCGGGGGAAGTGAAGCGCATGATCGCCGGATACGAGGTTGGCCGGACAATTCTGGCCCATGTCAATCAGCACAAGCCGCAGAAAGCCTATCTAAACACACATCCGGATCTTTACCTCTATGCATTGATCCTGCCGGGGCTCCTGCTCATGGCGCTCAGTCTGGCAATCGGGCAGGCCATCTATATGCACAAGGTGCAGCAGCATCGCAAAGCCTGGCGCTTTGGCGAATTTCAGGCACCAAGGCCAAGCACCGCCTGAACGTGGCCCTATGAGGCCATCAACACCCGGATTCCGCCCGTCTCAATCCTCATATCTTGCTCAGATCATCTCTGAGAGGGTCTGGCGGTGCCCGTTTGCCTGCATTTCAGTAACAGTGAACTCTCTGAAGAGAAGATCGGCGTGCGAAACCCGCAGCCTAACCTACACATATCAATGAAAAACGGCCGCCCGAAACAGGTTTGAGCAGCCGTCTGACTATAATATTCAGTAATTGTTTCGGTGCCGATATGACATCAAGCACTTCGGATGCCGAACAGGATCAGCTGCGGGATTCGAGAGCTTCCTCGATCTCGGCGATGATCGACAGGGCCGTCATGGAGCGCTTTCTTGCTCCCAGAATCGGGCGTCCAACCACCAGATAATCCGACCCTTCTGCAATGGCCCGACCCGGTGTCATGACGCGTTTCTGGTCATCCGCGCTGGTGCCGGCCTGGCGGATACCGGGGGTCACGATCGACATGTCCGGGCCGACGATCTTGCGCATGGCAGCGGCTTCCTGAGCGGCGCAGACAATACCGTCCATCCCGGCAGCGCGGGCAGCGGTGGCACGTTTGGCAACAAGATCCATGGCGTTGGAGCTGTAGCCTGCTTCCTTCAGATCCTCATCATCCATCGAGGTCAGAACGGTGACACCCAGCAGCTCGAGATCGCTTTTTCCACGACCGGCAACGGCGGCCCGCATGGCGCTCGGGTAGGCGTGAATGGTCAGGAACTTCACATCCAGTGCACGGATGGACTCAACCCCCTTCTCGATCGTGTTGTCGATGTCGAGCAGCTTGAGATCCATAAAGACGTTATTCTCGGCCTCGATCAGCTCCTTGGCCAGCTCAAAGCCCCCTGCATAGGCCAACTGATAGCCGATCTTGTAGAAAGACACGCTATCTCCCAGATCCATGACAATCTCGCGGGCTTCTTCAACGGAAGAAACATCGAGAGGCACGATCAGGCGGTCTTTTGCGGCGATGGATGACTTGGATGACATGGGCGAGCTCCTTTGTTCTTGTTTCCAAAGAGCCATAGCACTGGACTTCCATCTGGTCCAGATCGATATCGGATCAGAGGCAGCGTTTAGGCGGATTCGAGTGGTTTGAACTTCTTGGCGGTTTGTATCAGGCCAGTTGCGCAAGTCGTCAGGAACGCATTCTCGCGATCTCCGATCAGGTCTCCCTTGTCGTCAAAGGCCTTGCTGGCCGACGCGATGGAAACCTGCTGCGGGATGCAGAAGGCCCCGAGCGCGACCAGAATGTCCCTTAGATGCGCAAGCGAGCGCATGCCGCCCAGTTGCCCCGGAGATGCGGCCCCGATGGCAAAAACGGGTGAATGAAACGCATGGCGGCCCTCGGGCGGAACCCGGGATATCCAGTCGAGCGTGTTTTTCATCAGGGGCGTGATCGAGCCGTTATATTCGGGCGAAGCGATGAAGATGCCGTCATGGCGAGCAAACATCTTGGCAAGGCGCACGGCATTCTCCGGCAAACCCTTTTCCTTCTCGTCGTCGGTATTGAACAGCGGCAGCGGATAGTCTGTCAGCGACAGAAACGTGACGTCCATTTCCGAAAGGCTGAGATGCTTGGCCATGGCCCCGGCAAGCGCCTGATTGTAGCTGCCGGACCGGGTCGAGCCCGCAACGCAGAGAAGACGGGGGAGCTGCATGGAAGAGTTTCCTTCTGCCGTAACAGGCCACCTTCAGGCATCGTGCCGGTCAGGTGCCCTTCAATCCTTGACCCCTATTGAACGGGACGCCGATAGATCCAGACCCGCGCAGGGGGCAGGTTGCCGATGATCCAGTTGCTGTTCTCGACCTCGAAGTCACCGTCTTCCTGCGGCACGGGTGGCACCAGCGCGTAGGAAAACTGAATGAAGGGAGCGCCGGGGGACAGCGCATCAAGACACAGCTCGATCAGTCTTTTGCGCATGGGTTTGGGCTGATTGAAAAGCGGAAGGCTCGAGACCACGGCGCAGAGCGGTTCCTGAACATGCTGCTGCCGAATGGCTTCGAAATCATAGGCGTCGCCTTGGATCACCTTGGCACCGGCAAAGCGATCTCTGAGAATGTCGACGAACTCGCTGGAATATTCCACGGCCAGCACACGGCTCGGCTCGACCCCGTGATCAAGTACGGCCTTTGTTACCACGCCGGTTCCCGGACCGAGTTCAACGACGAGGCCGGGGCGATCCAGATCGATGTAGGAGGCCATTTTGCGGGCAAGGGCGGGACTGGACGGAGCCACGGCTCCGACTTTCAGCGGATTCTCGAACCACTGGCGCAGAAAACGGATTTCATCGGGCAGCCGATCAATGACGGGATGGTTTCGAAGTTGCTTGAGCATCAAACCCTCAAATAGATAGCTGGATCCTGCCCCTGAACTCAAAACCGGTCATTCTGACCAGAGACAGCCATGAAAAACGGTCCCGACATCCAGACGGATCTCCTGATCAATCTGCATCGAAAGGGTGTTGCGGATTGGAAACCATTTCCCTTACAGATTTAGGCGGCTTTGACGTCGAATAAAAGGCCAAACAGCCCTGACCGGTACTTTTTTATCGAAATCACCATAAAAAAAGGGAGGCGTCGGATAAACGCCTCCCTTTCGGAAAATTACCAATGGAGATTACTCGCCGATTCTTTCGAAGAAATCCTTCACTTTGGCGAAAAATCCATTGCTATCGGGCGAATTGTCTTCGTGGGTCAGGCCCTCGAACTCCTGAATGAGTTCCTTCTGCCGTTTGGTCAGCTTGCGCGGTGTTTCCACCTCGACCTGAATATACATGTCGCCATATTGCGGGCTGCGAAGCACCGGCATGCCCTTGCCTCTGAGACGGAACTGCTTGCCCGTCTGAGTGCCTTCCGGCACCCGAACGCGGGTCTTGCCGCCGTCAACAGTTGGCACTTCGAACTGACCGCCCAGAATGGCGGTGGTCATCGAAATCGGCACGCGGCAGAAGATGTCTGCGCCATCCCTCTGGAACAGGTCATGCGGCTTTTGAGTGAGGAAAATATAGAGATCTCCCGAAGGCCCACCGCGGACGCCAGCCTCTCCTTCGCCGGAGAGACGAATGCGGGTTCCATCCTCGATGCCAGCAGGAATATTGACAGAAAGTGAGCGATTCTCGGTCGTCCGACCGACGCCACCACAGGCATCACAGGGATCCTCGATGAACTCACCGCGACCATGACAGGTCGGGCAGGTCCGCTCGACCGTAAAGAAGCCCTGACTTGCCCTCACCTTGCCCATGCCACCACAGGTGCGGCAGGGTTTGGGGCTGGTGCCGGTTTTGGCACCGGTTCCCGAGCAGGTTTTGCAAGTCACTGAAGTGGGCACTTCGATCTGGGCCGTTTTGCCATGGAAGGCCTCTTCGAGGGTGATTTCCATGTTGTAGCGCAGGTCCGCGCCGCGTTCGCGACCGCGTGACCGGCGGCCACCGCCCATCATGTCGCCGAAAATATCTTCGAAGATGTCGGACATGGACGCGCCGAAGTCGGAGCCGAAGCCCTGCCCCATGCCACCCTGTTCAAAGGCTGCGTGACCATAACGGTCATAGGCTGCGCGTTTCTCGGAATCCTTCAGCACCTCATAGGCCTCGTTCAATTCCTTGAACTTGGCCTCGGCCTCCGGATTGCCCGGGTTTCGGTCAGGGTGAAACTGCATCGCTTTCTTGCGAAAGGCACTTTTCAGTTCCTTGTCGTCAGCCCCGCGGGACACCCCGAGCGTTTCATAAAAATCGGCTTTAGACATGTTTGCGTGATCCACCTGTTGATCAATACCAGTTCCGATTTGAGGAAGGCCGGGCTTCAATGAGCTCCAGAACACAAAAGCCGACGCCAGTGTTGGTGGCGCCGGCTATTGCTATCGTGTCTCTACAAAGCCACAGCCCTTACTCTCAGGAGCGCTTGTCGTCGTCGTCCCGGACTTCTTCGAAGTCGGCGTCGACGATGTCGTCATCCTTGGCTGCATCGCGGGCTGCGTCAGCGGCGGCGCGCGCTTCCTCATCGGACTGCTGATCGGCATACATGGCTTCACCCAGTTTCATGGATGCCTGAGCCATGGCTTCCGTCTTGGCCTTGATCGCTTCGAGATCATCGCCTTCCAGAGCAGTTTTCAGTTCGGCAATGGCAGCCTCGATCGCAGATTTGTCTGCTTCGGAGACCTTGTCGCCGTAGTCGCTGAGAGATTTCTCTCCCGAATGGACCAGCGCTTCGCCCTGGTTCTTGGCTTCAACCAGTTCCTTGCGTTTCTTGTCCGCTTCGGCGTTGGCTTCTGCATCCTTGACCATCTTTTCGATCTCGTCATCGGACAGACCACCAGAGGCACGGATCGAGATTTTCTGTTCCTTGCCGGTGCCCTTGTCGAGAGCGGACACATTCACGATGCCGTTCGCGTCGATGTCGAAGGTCACTTCGATCTGCGGAACGCCGCGCGGTGCGGGCGGAATGCCCACGAGGTCGAACTGGCCGAGCATCTTATTGTCGGCAGCCATTTCGCGCTCACCCTGGAAGACCCGGATCGTCACCGCATTCTGATTGTCGTCAGCGGTGGAGAAGACCTGGCTCTTCTTGGTCGGGATCGTGGTGTTGCGGTCAATGAGGCGAGTAAACACGCCGCCAAGGGTTTCGATACCCAGAGACAGCGGGGTCACGTCGAGCAGCAGCACGTCTTTGACGTCGCCCTGCAGCACGCCAGCCTGAATGGCGGCACCCATGGCGACCACTTCGTCCGGGTTCACACCCTTGTGCGGTTCTTTGCCGAAGAACTGCTTCACGGAAGCCTGAACCTTCGGCATACGGGTCATACCACCGACGAGAACGACTTCGTCGATCTCGGAAGCGCTAAGGCCAGCGTCTTTCAGGGCGGCTTCGCAAGGCTTGATGGTCCGTTTGATCAGATCATCAACCAGAGCCTCGAATTTCGCACGGGTCAGCTTCAGGGTCAGGTGTTTCGGACCGGAAGCATCTGCCGTGATGTAAGGCAGGTTGATTTCGGTCTGGGTCGCGGACGAAAGCTCGATCTTGGCTTTCTCGGCAGCTTCCTTGAGGCGCTGCAGAGCCAGCTTGTCGCTCTTCAGATCAATGCCGCTGTCTTTTTTGAATTCTTCAACGAGATAGTCAACAAGACGCATGTCAAAGTCTTCACCACCAAGGAAAGTATCACCGTTGGTGGATTTCACTTCGAACACGCCATCGCCGATTTCCAGAATGGACACGTCGAACGTACCACCACCAAGGTCATAAACCGCGATGGTCTTGCCGTCGTTCTTGTCGAGACCATAGGCGAGGGCAGCAGCGGTCGGCTCGTTGATGATACGCAGGACTTCAAGACCGGCGATCTTGCCGGCGTCCTTGGTTGCCTGACGCTGGGCATCGTTGAAGTAGGCAGGAACGGTGATGACGGCCTGCGTGACGGGTTCACCCAGATAGTCTTCTGCGGTTTCCTTCATTTTCTGAAGGATCATCGCGGAAACCTGAGACGGGGAATGCTTTTTGCCGTCAACTTCTACCCATGCGTCGCCATTGTCGCCCTTGACGATAGAGTAAGGGACGAGTTCCTTGTCTTTTGTAACGGCTGGATCGTCAAACCGGCGGCCGATCAGACGCTTCACAGCAAACAGGGTATTGGTCGGGTTGGTCACAGCCTGACGTTTTGCGGGCTGGCCAGCAAGGCGTTCGCCATCATCCGTGAAGGCGATCATGGAAGGTGTCGTACGGGCACCTTCGGCGTTTTCGATGACTTTGGGCTCTTTGCCATCCATAATGGACACGCATGAGTTGGTCGTGCCCAAGTCAATACCAATGACTTTGCTCATTTTCTTCTCCTTATCGGCAGGCCGGTTAAACCCTTCAAAAGCGGTTATAAGGCGCCGATCAAATCGGCCCGGCCCCCATGAAGATGCGCGTTACCGCGCGGGTTGGACTTGTATTCAAGGGGACATATAAGGCCCACGCCTGCTTGCTGCAAGGCGCAAACCCCATCACTTTGAGCGTTTTTGCGACAAATATCGTAAATTTGGCACCCCTCATATAAGAGTGCAGCGGCAAAATAAAGGGGGGGATCTCGTTAAAGGAAGGTTAAAGGTCATAAATCCCCACAGGCCACAACCTAAATGGTGCCAGGATGGAGACATCAACCGCACTCCCGGTTAGGATCAACCCCTTGTTTCCGCGTCGCGTCGCTTCTGTTTCGTCGCAAATCGCTAACCTGTTTTTCAGATGGATTTTGAGCATGAAGAAGTCAACCTTGGCTCTCGTATTTTTTGCCGCTTTCAGCTTTGCCCTGCCATCGCTCGCCCAGAGCGTCTATACCCCGCAAAGAGGTGCGCCGGAGCGCAAGCAGATTCTCGATGCCATCCGGCCTTTGCTGGAGGTTCGGCTCGAAAAGCCGATCGAGTTTGTCGTCAACTGGCTCAATGTCTATGACGGCTGGGCCTTTGTCTCGGTCGATCCGCAACGGCCCGGTGGCGGCAAGATCGACGGCAACACCGCGACCTATCAGATGTGGGAACATCAGGATGGTCTGACGACTTACGTCTTGTTGAAGCATGACTATGGCCAGTGGAACCTCGTGGATTATGCCATCGGCCCGACCGACGCCTTCTGGCATGGAGCCCCGCTCTATTCCCAGTTTCCTGAAGCCTTCACGAATCCCTGATCCGCATCGCCAATTGCGCTTTGGTCTCGTTGACACCAAATGAAGAGGTAAGTCTGACAAGGCAAGTGGCTGACGAGAGGACTGGTTTGCGATGCAGCTTCATTCCCCCTATCTCGATTGGGATGCGCAAAAGGCGCTCCTCGATGAAATCCGGGATATTGTGACAAAAGCGCCGCTTTTCACCCCAACCATGCCCCGCTGGGGGCGTCCTCTCTCGGTGCGCATGTCCAATTGCGGCCCACTCGGCTGGATTTCCGACAAGTCCGGCTATCGTTACGAACCGATCCATCCCGATACCGGGGAGCCATGGCCGCCGATCCCTCAGAGTCTTCTGGATATCTGGTCCGAGCTGACGTCTTACGAGGCTCCGCCGGAAGCCTGCCTCATCAACTATTATAGCCCGAATGCGAAAATAGGCCTCCATGTGGACAGCGACGAGGACGACCGGAACGCACCGATCCTGTCTTTGTCGCTTGGGGACGACGCACGCTTTCGGCTGGGAGGGCTGGAACGAAATGGCCCGACAAAGAGTTTTATCCTCAAGTCAGGCGACGCGCTTCTGCTCGATGGTGAGGATCGGATGGCCTATCACGGGGTGGATCGCATCTATCCGGGCACATCGACGCTCCTGAATGAGCCGGGCCGCATCAATCTCACCCTGCGCCGTGTGACCACGCCGTCAGGGCGACGGAACCATTCGATGTGAGGTGAAAGCAACGTGACCAATCAGAACAAAAAGGCGTTGGCCTTCCTCAATGAAAACAGTGGCACTTTCCAGATGCTGGATGTCGACCATGTCAAGCATCTGCTGAAAAGGCGGTTCAAGGCGACGGGCCACCAGATCAAGATCCGTTCCGCTCCGGGCAAGGATCTCATCAAGCAGATGCAAAGCGCGGTGGAGGAAGAGGATTTCGACATCCTGATTGCCGGTGGTGGGGATGGTACCATTTCCGCCGCCGCCGGATTTGCCTGGCGACACGACAAGATCCTTGGCGTTCTGCCGGGCGGCACCATGAACCTTTACGCCCGCACATTGGAAATCCCGCTCGATGTGGAGGCCGCCATCGCGACGCTGGCGCATGCACGTCCCATGGCGTGCGACATCGCCACTGCCAACGGCAATCCCTTTGTGCATCAGTTCTCGATTGGCTTGCATCCTAGAATGGTTCGGATGCGAAACAATATTTCCTATCGTGCCCGCTTTACCAAGATGCTGGCAAGCGCCCGCGCCTATTGGGAAGCCATTTCCTCCATCCCTGTCTATGAGATGACAATTCGCATCGATGGCGAGGTGTTTGATCGCCACGTGAGCGCCTTGTCGGTGTCCAACAATCTCGTATGGCAGCACAACGCCTCCCTACGCCGAAAAGCCGGATGGAGGCGAGCTCGGTGTCTATATGGCAGGCAAACTGACGCGCGGTGCAGCTCTGACACTGGGTGCCGATCTCGTGCTCGGCCTGTCCGAGAACAATGAAAATCTGGAGATCCGGTCTGGTCAGAAGGTAGAGATCACTTTTGCACAACAAGAAAAAGTCGTCTCGCTGCGTGCAGGACGGCGAGCTCTTCTCCCTGCCCGATCAGGTCGCCATTGAGCTTCACCCGAAGAGTCTCAAGGTGCTGGCACCCAACCCAAGCTCCTGAACCCGGTCCCTAGCCCCGATCCTTGACGCTTTCCATCACCACGAAGGTGGAGGTATGCGAGACATGGGGCAGGGCCGAAATCTTTTCGCCCAACACTTTGCGGTAATTGGTCATGTCGCGGTGTGCGGATTTTCAAAAGATAGTCGAAATTCGACGCAATCATGTGGCATTGCTCGATTTCGCGAATGTGCCGGGCCGCCTCGTTGAAGGCATTGAGCGCCTCGGAACGCGTGTCGCTGAGGCTGACCTGCACGAAGGCGATATGGGCCCTCGCCGAGCTTCTCCGGATCGAGCACTGCTGCGTAAGCCGCGAATAAAACCTTTCTCTTCAAGGCGTTTCATGCGAATCTGGCAGGGTGTTTTGGATAGCCCGACCAACCGGGCAAGGTCAGTGACTGTAATGCGGCCATTATCCGCAAGCACATC
The DNA here is from genome assembly GCF_963662805.1 of uncultured Cohaesibacter sp. Taxonomy (NCBI): domain Bacteria; kingdom Pseudomonadati; phylum Pseudomonadota; class Alphaproteobacteria; order Hyphomicrobiales; family Cohaesibacteraceae; genus Cohaesibacter; species uncultured Cohaesibacter sp. The sequence continues at coordinate 144,057 of NZ_OY759873.1, read as the reverse complement.
AAGGATTTTCCGATCCAGCTTATCCAAATTGTCCATATGAGGCTCCAATCATGGGCAATCATATAAAAATGAGCCGAAAATTCAAGATTATTATCTAAATTCAAGAATAAAATAGTCGGTAAGACTAGGCATTTTTCGCTAATCTGAGCCAAAGCAATCAACGCAATCAATGCCCTCGCGGACACTGAAGTCGCCGATGCAACCTCAAAATTTGGCGAGAACAGATAATCCAAACCTTCGTCTCCGCGAGGCTCATCTTTCAGGAGCGACCCATGGATCAGTCGAACACCAGTGATTTTGATACCCGCCTTGCCATGCTTCGTCAGGTCATTCGGGATCATTATCTTGCCGATGAGGCAAGCAACGTCCGCCGCCTCATCGAAGATGCGCAGATGAGCGAGTTCCCTGCGCCGCCGCGCCAGCGAGCGCGCTGCCGAACTCATCCGCACCATTCGCGAGACCACCAACCCGACCATGATGGAGAATTTTCTCGCCGAATACGGCCTCTCCACCCGGGAAGGTGTTGCCCTGATGTGTCTCGCCGAAGCGCTGCTGCGCGTGCCCGATGCAGACACCATCGACGCCCTCATCTCCGACAAGATCGCCCCCAGCGAATGGGGCCAGCACATCGGTCATTCTTCCTCGCCGCTCATCAATGCCTCGACCTGGGGTTTGATGCTCACAGGTCGCGTGCTCAAGACCAAGGACGAGGAAGGCCTCGCCAACACCCTGCACGGCATGCGGTCAAGCGCATGGGCGAGCCGGTGGTTCGCGCCGCCGTGGCTCAGGCCATGAAGGAGCTCGGCCGCCAGTTCGTGCTCGGCACCAACATCGAGCGGGCCACCAACCGCGCCAAGGGCATGGAGAAGAAGGGTTACACCTATTCCTATGACATGCTTGGCGAATCTGCCCGCACCGACGATGACGCCCGCAAGTATCACCTCGCCTATTCCGATGCGATCACCGCGCTTGCGCCCCTCTGCAAGTCGGATTCGATCCACCAGAACCCCGGCATCTCGGTCAAGCTCTCCGCCCTGCACCCGCGCTATGAAGTGGGCAAGAAGGAACGCGTTCTCTCCGAGCTGACCTCGCGCACCTTCGGTCTCGCCCTGCTGGCCCGCTCGGCCAACATGGGCTTCAACATCGATGCCGAGGAAATGGATCGTCTTGATCTGTCCCTCGATGTCATTGAACAGGTCCTGTCCAATCCGGCGCTCAAGGGCTGGGATGGCTTCGGCGTGGTCGTGCAGTCCTATGGCCACCGTGCCTCGTTCGTGATTGACTGGCTCTACATGCTGGCCAAGAAGCTGAACCGCCGCATCACAGTTCGTCTCGTCAAGGGCGCCTATTGGGACGCCCGAGATCAAACGCGCCCAGACCATGGGCCTCGAGAGCTTCCCGGTCTTCACACGGAAGGTCAATTCCGACGTCTCCTACATGTCCAATGCCCGGCGCCTGCTGGACATGACCGACTGCATTCATCCGCAGTTTGCCTCGCACAATGCCCACACGGTCTCGGCCATCGTCGAAATGGCCAAAAGCGCCGGTGTTTCCAAGCAGTCCTTCGAATTCCAGCGTCTGCATGGCATAGGGCGAGAGCCTGCTCGAAACTCTGGTCAAGAACGAAAAGGTCAACTGCCGCATCTATGCCCCGGTTGGTGCCCATTCGGATCTGCTTGCCTATCTCGTTCGTCGTCTGCTGGAAAACGGTGCCAACTCGTCCTTCGTCAACCAGATCGTTGATGAAAGCATTTCGCCAGAAGAGATCGCCAAGGATCCGATCTCTCAGGTCATGGCACTGGGCGACGCCATCGCCAACCCCTACCTGACCCGTCCTGCCGACATTTTTGGCGGCTCGCGCGTCAACTCCAAGGGGTGGGACCACACCGAAGCCGTGACCATCGATGCCCTCGACAAGGCGCGTGGCAAATTCCACAAGCACAAATGGACGGCTAAGCCGATCATTGCCGCAGCCGTATCGGCAACCGAAGCGAAAAAGGTTCACAACCCGGCCAATCATTCCGATGTGGTCGGTGAGGTCATCGAGGCCAATGCAGCCGATGTCGAGACCGCCCTCGCCGCTTCTGCAGAAGGCTGCAAGGCATGGTCTGCCGTTCCGGCATCGGAACGGGCCGCCGTGCTGCGCAAGGTCGCCGAGCTTTACGAAGCCAATGCTGAGGAATTCTTTGCGCTTGCCAGCCGCGAGGCAGGCAAGATCATGCTCGACTGCATCGGTGAAGTGCGCGAAGCGGTGGACTTCGCCCGCTTCTATGCCGTTGAGGCCGAACGCCTCGATCCCAAGGCCAAGAAGAAGGCCCGCGGCACCATCACCTGCATTTCGCCCTGGAACTTCCCACTCGCCATCTTCAGCGGTCAGATTCTCGCCGCTCTTGCCGCAGGCAACGCCGTGATCGCCAAACCGGCTGGCCAGACCCCGCTCATCGCCGCGCGCGCCATCGAACTGATGCACGAGGCTGGCGTTCCGTCCGCCGCGCTTCAGCTGTTGCCCGGTGATGGTGCAACGGTTGGCGCTCCCCTGACAAGCGATCCTCGCATTGCCGGGGTCTGCTTCACCGGTTCCACGGCAACCGCCCAGACCATCAACCGTGCGATGGCTGAAGCCATGTCGCCGGAAGCCCCGCTCATCGCGGAAACCGGCGGTCTGAATGCCATGGTCGTCGATTCTACGGCACTTCCAGAGCAGGCCGTCAGGGACGTTGTGGCGTCGAGCTTCCAGTCAGCCGGCCAGCGTTGTTCGGCCCTCCGCATGCTCTATCTGCAAGAGGATATTTACGACAAGGTCATCCACATGCTCAAGGGTGCCATGGACGAACTGGCCCTTGGCGATCCGTGGGACTGGTCGACCGATGTCGGGCCGGTGATCGATGGTGCCGCCAAGGCCAAGATCGACGGCCACTGCAGCAAGATGCGCGCCGCTGGCAAGGTGCTCAAGCAGCTCAACACGCCGGAAGGCGGTCTCTTCTGCGCCCCCACCCTGATTGAGCTCAAGGGCATCGAAGAGCTGGAAGAGGAAATCTTCGGCCCCGTGCTTCACGTCGCCAAATTTGCCGCCAAGGATGTCCACAAAGTCATTGATGCCATCAATGCCAAGGGCTTCGGCCTAACCTTCGGTCTTCATACCCGCATGGACAACCGGGTGCAGGAAATTGTTGATCGCATCAAGGTTGGCAACATGTATGTGAACCGCAACCAGATCGGCGCCGTTGTCGGCTCCCAGCCGTTCGGCGGCGAGGGCCTCTCCGGCACCGGACCAAAGGCGGGCGGTCCGCACTATGTGGCCCGCTTCTTTGATCAGTCACCGCGTTTTGTCCCCACCCCTGAAGGCGACACCTTCTCTGGTGTCGAGCTGCAGAATGCGGTTCATGCGCTCAATGTGAAGAAGAACAGCTCTGGGAAGACTGGGCAGCCAGCAAGTTCCGCTTTGCAGCACTCAAGGGCGTCTGCGATATGCCGCTTCAGTTCGACGAGTTCATCAAGGACAATCTTGAGCCGCGCGAACTGCCCGGACCGACCGGCGAATCCAACTGCCTGACCTTTGCCCCGAGAGGCACGGTTCTGGTAACCGGGCCGGATGAGAAGGCGCTTCTCCAGCAGGCCATCGCGGCTCTTGTGGCGGGTAACGCTGTTGTTGCCGTCGCTCCGGGTGCCAAGGCTCTGGCCGAGAAACTGCAGCATGCGGGTGCGCCGGTCGTTGGCTTCGACGGTCATATCGATCCCGAAATATTGGGCCGGATTGAAGGGGTTGCCGCTGTCGCAAGCAATGCGGAGGCCGAAACCCTGAAGGCAATGCGGCTCATTCTCGCCAAACGCAAGGGGATGCTTCTGCCGCTCGTTACGGAGTTCGACGTGCACCGTTATCTGCTCGAGCGTCACCTCTGCATCGACACCACGGCAGCTGGCGGCAACGCGACCCTGCTCGCTGCAGCCGAAGGCAAGGCCGCCCTGAGCACATCCGGACTGAATAGTCGCAAATATCCACCCCGATCGCGCCGGCGGTCGGGGTTTTTCGTTGTGGCAGGGCAGGTTCAATAGATAATGGTATCCATAACTGTGACATGACATCGCGCTCGCCATTTCTTATGGTGGTACGAGGGGGCAAATCAGGGTAAGAAAAAGTAGCCCTAGTATTCAACGCTGAGAGTCTGAAGCTACGGCAAGGAAGACAAACCGTCAGTCGGGGAAAATCGTGGCTCGCAGTCTACCGCAATTCAGTGCCATCAAGGCCTTTGAGGCCGCCGCCCGCCATGGCTCCTTTGCGCGGGCCGCGCACGAGCTTGATGTCACCTCCACGGCCATCAGCCAGCATGTGAAGGGCCTCGAGCAGTGGCTCGGCAAGCCCCTCTTCATTCGGCGCTCCAACGCGGTGGAATTGACCGGTCATGGCGCAGAAATTCTGCCAGACGTCACCCGCATTCTTGACGAGATCGCAAGCCTACTGCCTCCCGAGAAGGAGCCAAATCCGCAGCAGTCTCTGCTTGTTGCCGTGCCGGAGCTGCTTCTGGACGGCTGGCTGGCGCCAAGGCTTGCAGGATTTCACCGTGATAACCCCGGAATTCTCGTGATGCTGAAACCGGTAAGCGGGCAGAATTCCCTCAAAACAGATAGCCGCTTCGACTTCGTGATCAGCGAGGTGAGCGACAACGGGGAAGATCTTTTGACGGACCTGTTGTTCGAGGATGCGCTGATACCGGTCTGCAGCGAACAGTTTTACAACGTATTCGGCCTTGCGGATCGCGCCAATTGGCCGTCAGCGCCGCGCGTCATCGACACATCGTCGCCTGAAGACTGGATGCTCTGGGCGGAAAGCGCGTGCATCTGACCTTGACGTCAACTGGGATGACGGCGCCCGTTGCGCCAACCATTGGCTCGCTGTCGAGGCGGCCCGACAGGCGCACGGAATTTTCATGGCGCACGCGCCCTTGATCGCCGAGGCGCTCAAGGAGCACTCGCTCGTCCCGCTCGATGCGGAGCCGCTACCGGTGGGCCGGTCCTATCCACCTCATCCGTAGACGAGGCCACAGAAGCCCGGCGGCCATTCAGTTCCGCGCCTGGTTGCTCGAAAGCGTCCGGGCCGCTTGAGACCTTGGAAGTGGTCAGGAAATCATGTCGGGAGTGTAGAAAAAAGAAAAGGAGACTCAATCGAGTCTCCTTGAAGATGTGATCCATGGGCTTATCGCCAGCAGAGGAACGTCGAGGGGAGGAGAGAGACGCACTGGCAAACCCGAACCACAAGGTTGAGTCAAATCTAGTCCCTACGTCTCTGGTCAACTTTGACAGAAATCATTTCTGACCTTGGAAATGCTCCAAAGAGGTGCGACGAAAGCGCACAGGACTGCGACAAATAAGACGTATTCCTCAGCCGGTTGCGGCTTGAAGTTGAAGCACGGCTTCCCGTCGCAAGGGCCACGAAAAACCCTCCTGCGCAGGTCAGCACAGAAGGGTCGGAGCACAAAAGATTAAATGGTTTCTGGGGCGTCCGGATCAGACGGTCCTGTCGACACCACCAAGATCGGCTGAGCCATCTTCGCTATCGTCTGGCTTCGGAGCCATTTTCGGTCCACCCTTGGCAACACCGACCATCGCTGGCCGCAAGACGCGAGTTCCGATTACGTAACCGGCCTAGAACCACCTGCACCACAGTGTTGTTGGGCACGTCCGGATTCGGTACTTCAAACATCGCCTGATGATAGTTGGGGTCGAACTTTTCGCCCTGGGGATCAAGCTTCTTGACGCCGTGTTTTTCGAGCGTTTTGAGCATTTCCCGTTCGGTCAGCTCGGTGCCGTCGAGCAGCGTCTTCAGCGTTCCTTCGGCATTCGTGCGTTCCTCTTCGGGGATCGCTTCCAGACCGCGGCGCAGGTTATCGGCCACTGCCAGCATGTCACGGGCAAAGCTTGCCACGGAGAATTGCTTGGCGTCCCGGACTTCCTTCTCGGTGCGGCGGCGCAGGTTTTCCATTTCGGCCACGGTGCGCAGCAGCTGGTCTTTCATGTCACCAGCTTCTTTTTCCATCTCGGCGATGCGGAGTTCTGCGGCTTCCAGAGGATTGAGGTAGGTCTCTTCAGCACCGGCCTCACCAGCCTCAGCTCCTACAACTTGCTCTTCGACAGCTTCAGACTTTTGCATTTCGTCAGACATTTACTAGCCTCTAGTGCGTTTTCCAGCCAACGTGGATCTTCAGGGTGGCGAGATGACGCCATGGTTCCAATAGGTTCGGCAAGCCTCACGAGGATGATTGCAGAACCGGCTCGACGCTGAAAACCGATGTCCGGCAGTCGAGCAGCCCATATCCATGCCCAGTCTATCTCGATGTGTCTGGAGATATGGTTAGAGTTTGCAACGGATATCTGATGTTCTGAGCAAAAAATCAAGGCCCTCGGGCAGATCAGTTGAGAGAAACCCTCGATTTCTACAGCCCGCCCTTCTCAATGAAGGCTCACATCCGGCTCGGTCACGACGAGGAACCCGAGGTTCCGGTCGGGTCGGACAACATGCTACTGAGCACGCGGGCGGTATAATCGACCATCGGCACGATGCGGGCATAATTGAGCCGCGTCGGCCCGATGACTCCAAGAATGCCGACGATCTTCTGATCACTGTCCCGATAGGGCGAGACGATCACCGATGAGCCGGACAGCGAGAAAAGCTTGTTTTCCGAGCCGATATAGATGCGTACGCCATCGCCCTGCTCGGCGAGCTGCAACAGCTGAACCAGATCCTTCTTTGATTCGAGGTCGTCAAACAGATGGCGGATGCGTTCGAGATCCTCGCGCGCTGTGACATTTTCCAGAAGCTTCGAGCGCCCGCGAACGATCAGGCTCTGGGGCTGATCATTGGCCGCTCCGGCCCAGGTCGCAAGACCCGCCTCGACCAGCTTGGCGCTGAGATCATCAAGCTCAACCTGAAGATCATGGCGATGCGCCTCGATTTCCTCCTGAGCTGCCGACAGCGTCTTGCCCCTGATGTGGGCATTGAGAAAATTACTTGCCTCTGTGAGGGCTGAAGCCGGAAGGCCGGAGGGCAAATCAATGAGCCGGTTTTCCACCCGGTCCTCTTCATCCACCAGAATAACGAGTGCCTTGGTTGTTTCCAGCCGAACGAATTCCACATGCTTGAGCCGCTTGTCCTGTTTCGAGCTCAACACCAGCCCGGCACCCGACGACATGCCCGACAGCATCTGGCTTGCCTTGGTCAGAAGGTTTTCGACACCGGCTTCGGGCTGATGGGAGGACGACATCTGCCGTTCGATGATCCGCCGTTCCTCATTCGAAAGGTCGCCAAATTCCATCATCGCATCGACGAAGAATCTGAGCCCCAGCTCGGTCGGCAGCCGCCCCGCGCTGGTGTGTGGCGAATAGATCAGCCCCAGCTGCTCCAGATCCGACATCACATTGCGCACGGATGCAGGCGACAGCGAAATGGGCAAAGCCCTGGAAATATTCCGCGATCCCACTGGATCACCGGTTTCCAGATAGGTTTCAACAATGGTGCGAAAAATATCCTTCAACCGGTCATCCATGCCAACAAGGGGCGGGATCTGGTTGAAGCGTTCGAGGTCGATCATTTCACGGGTTCCGATGATGCGAAATCAATCAGGGCGAAGAGGTCACAACGCGCTGGCTTGACGGACAATCAACCTGTTATGCCCCAAAAATGGCAAAAGCTGCAAGCCACCCCTTGTTTGTTACGCCGAGCGTTTCTAAAACAGCCGGACATGGGGAGCCATGCATCCCTCTCCTGCCCTTTCCAACCGGACGGCAGGACGGCGACAACAACACCCCGACAAGACTATATGGTCCGGTTGGCCAAAAATGGAAGGCAAGGAGAACCCGAAATGCGCCCATCCAAACGAAATCCCGATGAGAAGCGCCAGGTATCGATCACGCGCAATGTCTCCAAGCACGCCGAAGGATCTTGCCTTATCAAATCCGGTGACACCCATGTCTTGTGCATCGCCAGCCTTGAAGAGCGCATCCCGCCCTGGCTGCGCGGCCAGAACCGTGGCTGGGTTACGGCTGAATATGGCATGCTGCCAAGAGCAACCGGCGATCGCATGCGCCGCGAGGCACAGGCTGGCAAACAGTCGGGCCGCACGCAGGAAATCCAGCGCCTGATCGGCCGGTCCTTGCGCGCCGTGGTCGACCTCGAGGCACTGGGCGAACGCCAGATCACCGTTGACTGCGACGTCATTCAGGCCGATGGCGGCACTCGCACGGCCTCCATCACCGGCGCTTGGGTGGCGCTCAACGACTGCATCGAGTGGATGCGCGCCCGCGGCATGATCGACGCCGACAAGAAAGTGCTGAAGGATCAGGTCGCGGCCATTTCCTGCGGCATTTACAACGGCACGCCAGTTCTCGATCTCGATTATCTCGAAGATTCTGATGCCGAGACCGACGCCAACTTCGTCATGACCGGCAAGGGCGGCATCGTCGAGATTCAGGGCACCGCCGAGGGCGAACCCTTCTCCGAAGAGGAGCTGATGGCGCTCATGGGCCTTGCCAAGAAAGGCATCGGCGAATTGCTCGAACTGCAGACCTCTTCTGACAAACAGGACTAGGGAACAACTGATGGCAAACAAGCTGACCCCGGAAACGCCTCTGGTTGTCGCCAGCCACAATCAGGGCAAGATCCGCGAAATCCGCGAGCTTCTTGCCCACTATGGTCTGAGCGTCAAAACCGCCTCTGAGTTGGAGCTCGAAGAGCCGGAAGAGACGGGCACGACCTTTGAAGCGAATGCCGAGCTGAAGGCGCTTGCCTCGGCTAAGGCTACCGGCCTGCCCGCTCTGGCGGATGATTCGGGCTTTGCCGTCGATGCTCTCGACGGCGATCCGGGTATCTATTCGGCCCGCTGGGCCGGACCGGACCGGGATTTTGCCATGGCCATGCGCAATGTCGAGGAAAAGCTACAGCAGAAGGGCGCAACGGAGCCGAAGGATCGCACCGGCCGCTTCATTGCCGTCCTGTGCCTTGCTTGGCCCGATGGGGAGACCCAGTTCTTCCGTGGCGAAGTTCAGGGAACGGTGGTCTGGCCACCGCGCGGCGACAAGGGCTTTGGCTATGATCCGATGTTCATGCCCGAAGGTCACGACATCACCTTTGGTGAGATGACCTCCGATCAGAAGCATGGCTGGAAACCGGGCGGCAAGGAAGGCCTCAGCCATCGCTCCCACGCCTTCAAGCTGTTTGCCGATGCCTGCCTTGAAGGATGAGGCGCCCGTTGGGGTATCGATGACAAAGGACCGATCAGGAACACCGGGGCCGGACAATCCCGGCTTCGGCATCTATCTGCATTGGCCCTTCTGCCTTGCCAAATGCCCCTATTGCGACTTCAACAGTCACGTCCGGCATAAACCGGTCGATCAGGATCGATTCGGACGCGCAATGATCGCGGAGTTGCGCCACTATGCGGCCCGCATCAAGGGAGCAGGCGTCGAGCAGCCGGTGACATCCGTCTTCTTCGGTGGCGGCACGCCTTCCCTGATGCAGCCAGCCATCGTCGCCAGCCTGCTCGATGAGATTGCCGACCTTTGGCAGGTCGCGCCCGATGCGGAAATCACCCTTGAAGCCAATCCCACCTCCGTTGAGGCCGACCATTTCAAGGGCTATGCGGCAGCTGGCGTCAATCGCGTCTCCCTCGGGGTGCAGTCGCTCTATGATGATCAGCTGAAGTTTCTGGGGCGTCTGCACAGTGCCAAGGAAGCAAAGGCCGCGATCCTGCTGGCGCAAAAGCACTTCCCGCGCATGTCCTTCGATCTCATCTATGCCCGTCCGCACCAGACACCGGACCTCTGGGCAAAGGAGCTCAACGAGGCCGTGGCACTCGCCGCCGATCACCTCTCGCTCTACCAGCTGACCATCGAGCAGGACACGCCCTTCTTTGCGCTCTATCGCAATGGCAAGTTCGAGCTGCCGGACGAAGACACCTCCGTCGCGCTCTATGAGATGACCCACGAGGCGCTTGAGCGTCACGGCATGCCCGCTTATGAGATTTCCAATCACGCGCGGCCGGGCTATGAGAGCCGCCACAATCTCACCTACTGGCGTTATGGCGACTATGTCGGAGCCGGGGCCGGAGCCCATGGACGGCTCACCCTGTCGAACGGACGCTTTGCCACCGCCAACGAGCGCCATCCGGAAAGCTGGCTCACCCGTGTCGAGGAGCGAGGAACCGGAGCCATTGATGAGGACATACTGAGCCTTGAAGAACAGGGCGATGAATGCCTGATCATGGGGCTGAGGGTGAAGGAAGGCATCAATCTGGATCGATACGCCGCCATGGCGGGCCGCAGCATCAGCGAAGCGCGCATTGATGATCTGGCATCCGAAGGCCTGCTGGAGCGGATCGAGCCAAGACGCATCCGCGCCACCCGCAAGGGCTTCCTGCTGCTCAATGCTCTGGTCGCCGAACTGGCGAGCTGACACCTTCGATCAATTGACAGCCTGAAACAAAAAAGGGAGCCCGAAGGCTCCCTTTTGCATGTCTATACGTCGCGCTTACCTTGGCAGGCCGCCTGCCGACATTGGTGCATCGTCGATGATGCGTGCCGAGCCTTGCGAGATTTCCATTACAGCCAGACTGCGCTGGGATGTGCCATCAGAGCGGAAACGGAAGAAACCATCGCCAAAGCCGATGAAGCCTTGTGGATCGGTAAGCGTTTCGTGAGCGAAACGACGTTCGCCTGACTGGGCGACCAGAGCCGCAGCCAGAATCACCGAGTCATAAGCGAGAGAGGCAACCCGTGGCGGCTGCTGACCGAACTGGCTGGCATAACGGGAGGCAAAGGTGTCAAACCCGATGGTCCGGCCGTCGAGGTTGCGCAGCGAGCGCGGCGGAGCGGGGAAGACAGCGCCACGCAGCATCGTCTCGCTGTAGAGGGATGGATTGTCCCACTGGCTCGAGCCGAGGAACATCACGTCACCACTGCGGATGCCCTGTCCGGCCAGCAACTGCGTGGCAGGTGCGGCAGCGGCAGCTTCCGGAATGAACACGCTGTCGATCTGGTTCTTGACCTTGCCGATCTGCTCGGCAGCGGCCTGAAGACCGAACGGGTCGGGCGCATTGCCTGATTTGTATCGCTCGATGGTGGTTATCCGAACGCCGAAATGGGCCGCATATTGCCGAAGCGCTGCTTCAACCACATTGCCATAAGGCGTCTGGGGCAGGATGGCGGCGACGCTGCGTTTGTTGCGCGATGCCGCAAAGGACATGATCCGCTCGACGTCGTTTTCTGGCGTGAAGTTGATCAGATAGACGCCCCGCGCCGCTGCCCCTGTATCAGTGGTGAAGGCAATCATCGGCACACCGGCAGGTTTGAGCACCTGACCGGCTTGCTTGACCGCGTTGGACTGGAGCGGACCGATCACCAGCTGCGCCCCTTCCTGCAGAGCTTGACCGGCCTGTTGCGAGGCGGCTGCCCCACCGGTGCCGACATCCTTGACGATCACCTGAAGATCGGCGGAGCTGTAATCCTGCAGCGCCATGGCGGCAGCATTGCGGATCGCGGTGCCGGTCTGTCCGAACACCCCTTCGCCAGTCAGCGGCGTCAAGAGGGCAACGCGGACACTGCCGGAGCCGAGCACTTCACCGGTCGGCTCGGCGATGTTGACCTGATTGTTGAAATTGTTGTTGGTTGAATAGCCGGGGCCGGAAAGCGTAACCGGTTGGCAGGCAGCCAACAAAGCAGAGGCACCGACAACAGCGACACCCGCCATCCGTTTGAGCATGGTGGGGAAATTCGAGTGTTTGTCGGGGAACTGCTGAAGAATTCGCATCAAAACTGGCCTCCAGATTCAGACCGGATGTTTGAAGTCTGCCGTACCGCCGGCCCTGCGTCCGGAATGAGGGGGCAGAAAAGCCGATCCGGGCGGGGCGCCTGCATCCGAGGGATAGACGAAAATGGGAGCAAGGCAGCACACATATGTTCGTTTGATTTGTCAGAAATAACCTGCCAAAACAAGCGAGTTGGATTTGGCGGGCAGCATCGGGCGACGATTCGACAGAACTGTGGCGAATTTGTCGCGTATCCGTGCAAAACTGCACAAAGATTGCCGGAAAGGGCCGATTGCTCCACCGAAATTTGTGGTCTCACCACATTCGGTTCCGAATCGCTCCCAAGAGCAGAAAAGTGGCAAAGCATGATGAGCAATCCCGAAACGGAACATGATGAGGACGAGGCCTTTGATCCCGAGGATCAGGGTGATCGGTGGGATGGCACCCTCGCCGACGAGGGCAATCAGGACTTTCTGCTGCTCGGCAACAGGTTCAGGGCTCCCCGGCTGCCGACCGCTCTATATGTTGTCGCCACCCCTATCGGCAATCTCAAGGATATCACCATCCGTGCCCTCGAGACGCTCGCTGCCGTTGACGTTATCGCCTGCGAGGATACCCGCGTCTCTCGCAAGCTCTTGACCCATTTTGGCATCCGGACCCGCCTTGTCACCTACCACGAGCATAATGCGGACAAGCAGCGCCCCTATCTCTTACACCTCTTGGCAGAAGGCCGTGCGGTGGCGCTCATCTCCGACGCCGGAACGCCACTTTTGTCCGATCCCGGCTACAAGCTCGTCGAGGACATGCTCGCAGAAGGCCATGACATCGTGCCGATCCCCGGCGCATCGGCCATGCTCTCGGCGCTCGTCGGCTCTGGTCTGCCGACCGATCAAATCCACTTTGCCGGTTTCCTGCCCCAGAAGGCCGGTGCGCGGGACCGCAAGCTCAAGGATCTTGTCGATATTCCCGGCACCCTCGTCTTTTATGAGAGCCCGCGCCGCCTGAAGGACGTGCTGCCAGCCATGGCAACCATTCTCGGCAGCGACCGCTCGGCAGTGATGGCGCGGGAGCTGACCAAGAAATTCGAAAGCTTCCATCGCGGGCCGCTCGCCGATCTCGCGGCACACTATCAGGACGCCGAAGCCCCCAAAGGCGAAGCGGTGATCCTGCTCGGGCCCGCAGAAAAGCGTGAGCCAGAGGCCGAAGATGTCGAGGCGATGATCCGCGCCGGTTTGCAGGACGGCAAGCATATCAAGCAATTGTCCGCCGAAATAGCCGAAAAGATCGGTGCCAAGAAGAACGACATCTACAAGCTGGCCCAAACCCTCAAGGATCAGTCTCTCAAGGATCAGCAAGGTGCGAACGGGTGATCCCATGACGGACCCAAAAAAGGATCCAAAACAGCGACAACGGGCAAGAAGCTATGATCGGGGTCTCAAGGCCGAGCGCTGGGCGGGCCGGATCATGAAGGTCAAGGGTTTCGAGATCGTCGATCAGCGTTACAAGGCCCAAGGCGGCGAGATTGATCTCATCTGCCAGCGAGACGACACGCTGGTCTTTGTCGAGGTCAAATATCGCGAAACCCTCGAACATGCGCTTCTGTCCGTCACTCCGCGCAATCAGGCTCGCATCGTGGCGGCTGCGCAGCATTTTCTTGCCAATCGCGAGATTGCAGGCATCGAGACCTATCGCTTCGATGTCATCGCCTTTGCCAAGGGGAAAGGACCCGTTCCGCTCTGGCAGCATCTGGAAGCGGCATTCGAGCTGCAATAACTCTCGTGACCGCAATGCTTGAAATTACTGAGCAAAGCGGACATATAAGAAAAACCCGAGAGCGGCGTTGATTGAGCCCGCCCCCGCCCGCATTCATCCACCCCTTCGGAGCCAAGTCATGGTGCAGTCCCGCCCCTTCAAAGTCGCGATCCAGATGGATCACATCAAAGGCATCAACATCGCGGGGGACTCCACCTTCGCCCTCATGCTCGAGGCGCAGAAGCGCGGCTACGAACTCTTTCACTACACGGTCGACACCATGGCCATGGAAGACGGTGAGGTCTTCGCCTTCGTCCAGCCGGTCGAGGTGCGCGATGAGGTGGGCAACCATTTCACCCTGGGTGAGGGCAAGCGCACGGACCTGTCCACTTTCGACGTGATCCACATGCGTCAGGATCCGCCCTTCGACATGGCCTATATCTCGGCGACCCACATGCTTGAGCGGATCCACCCCAAGACTCTGGTGGTCAATGATCCGGCGAGCGTGCGTAATGCTCCCGAAAAGATCTTCGTTACCGAATTTCCCGATTTGATGCCGCCAACCATCATCACCCGCTCAGAGGCCGAACTGCGCGCCTTCCGCCAGAAGCACGGCGACATCGTCATGAAGCCGCTCTATGGGCATGGCGGTGCCGCGGTCTTCCGTCTTGGTCCCGATGACAACAATTTCGGATCGCTCACCGCACTCTTCGGCGACATTTTCCGCGAGCCATGGGTGGCCCAGAAATTCCTCAAGGACGTCAAAGACGGTGACAAGCGCATCATGCTCGTCGATGGCGTTGCTGCCGGTGCGGTCAACCGTGTTCCTGCCGTTGATGATCTCCGCTCCAACATGGTGCGCGGTGGTCAGGCGGTCAAAACCGAGCTGACCGAGCGCGAGCAGGAAATCTGCGCCCGAATTGGACCGGCGCTCAAGGAACAGGGCTTCGTCCTTGTTGGCATCGACGTGATCGGTGGCTATCTCACCGAAATCAACGTCACCTCACCCACCGGCATCCGCTCGATCCAGAAACTGAGCGGCATCGACATCGCTGCGATGGTCTGGGATGCGATTGAGGAAAAACGCGCCAACATGTGAGGAACGTGATGGCAGAGAGCAAAACCAGCCTTCAGTCTCCGGGCATTTCGCGCGCCATACCACCGCTTGTCTTTGCGTTGTGCCTCGCTGGCGGCGCTGTGCTTGAATGGCTCTGGTTCCGTGGGGTCGCGCCGCTTGGCTTCCTGCCAGAACCGCTTCGCATCTTCATCGGAGTTGTCATCGGGTTCGGCGGCTTTTCCTTCATGGGGTGGGGGTTCTTCCATTTCAAACTGGTTGGAACCACCACCACTCTGATCAGGCCGGTGTCCCAGCTCGTGATGGATGGAGCCTATCGCTTCAGCCGCAATCCCATGTATGTGGGTTTTGTCTCCCTGCTGCTCGGCTTTGGCATCGTCATCGACAGTCTGCCCTTGCTCGTCTCTGCGCTGGTGATGTTCCTCTATCTCGACCGTTTCGTTATCCAGCGTGAGGAAGCCTATCTCTCGGACGCCTTTGATGAGAGCTACACGAGCTATTGCAACAAGGTCCGGCGCTGGCTCTGATCCCGATCAGGAAAAGTCGAAGCCCAATTGCCCGGGCGTTCTGATCTGAGCCGGATCGATGCCCTCATGGTCGAGAAGCCAGATCTTGAGATCAAGCCCACCCCCGAACCCAACCAGTGACCCGTCCGCGCCGATCACCCTGTGACAGGGAATGATGATCGGCAGGGGATTGGCATTGTTGGCAAGCCCGACGGCCCGCGCCGCGCCCGGCTGGCCAATCTCTTTGGCGATGTCGCCGTAGCTCTTCACGGTACCAAAGGGAATGGCTGCGAGCGCCTGCCAGACCGAGTGTTGAAACGCCGTCCCCTCAAGGTGATAGTTCAGACTGAAGGTTTGCAGCTCCCCGGCAAAATACCCATCAAGCTGATGCCGGGCGGCATCGAACCCGGTCTCGTCAAGGCTCCAATCGTCCGCAAGAGCACGCACCTTCCCATCCTTGGGGAAATACAGAAAGACAAGATCATCCCCTCGCCGCCCCAGCAGCAGCGGGCCGATTGGACTGTCATGACGACAGCAGATGATGGCATCTTTTTTGGACATCTCAATTCCTCTGTCGGGACAGCTTCCCCGATGACCAAGGCAGTCTAGGCGATTCGCTTGTGCAAGAATATGAATATGTTCTCTTTGTGTTTTTGCTCTGCAACTCATAGCATCGTAAGGTTGTTGAAATTGAATTATCAGCCAGAGATAGTTTTGCAAAAGTAGGAAAGAGTGAGCCCCTTATGGTCGCGCATGTGAGAACAGTTTCCTTTCAGGGTATCGCGGCCGTTCCAGTGGATGTTCAGGTTCAGGTGGCCTCCGGCCTTCCTGCCTTCACACTGGTGGGGCTACCCGACAAGGCGGTTGCCGAGAGCCGCGAGCGTGTCCGCGCTGCCCTCACCGCTTCCGGGCTATCCCTGCCTCCCAAACGCATCACCGTCAATCTGGCCCCTGCCGATCTGCCCAAGGAAGGCAGCCATTTTGATCTGCCGATTGCCCTCGGTTTGATGGCAGCGATTGGCGCGATACCTGCCGATGCGCTTGATCACTATACGGTTCTGGGCGAGTTGGCGCTCGATGGCCGTCTTGCCCATGTGGTGGGCGCCCTGCCCGCTGCCATGGCGGCCAATGCCGAGGATCGAGGCCTCATTTGTCCCGCAGACTGTGGGGCCGAGGCGGCTTGGGCCGATCCTGACATGACCATTCTCTCGCCCGAGAGCCTCATCGCGCTCGCCAATCACTTCAAGGGCAGTCAGGTTCTCTCAAGACCGCGCGCCTCGATCCGCAACGAGGCCAGCCAGATCGTCGATCTCAAGGACATCAAGGGACAGGAACTGGCCAAGCGGGCGCTTGAGGTTACGGCTGCTGGTGGGCATAACATGCTCATGGTCGGCCCGCCCGGTTCGGGCAAGAGCATGCTCGCCTCGCGCCTTCCCACCATCCTGCCGCCGCTCACACCCTCCGAACTGCTCGATGTCTCGATGATCCATTCCATCGCCGGGCTGTTGCCGCAGGGACAATTGTCAGCCGCGCGCCCCTTTCGTGCTCCCCATCATTCCGCCTCCATGGCGGCTATGGTCGGTGGCGGTCTCAGGGCCAAACCGGGAGAGGTCGCGCTGTCGCACAATGGCATCCTGTTTCTCGATGAATTGCCCGAATTCTCGCCGCAAGTGCTAGACAGCCTGCGCCAGCCGATTGAAAGCGGCGAGGCGGTTATTTCCCGCGCCAATCACCGGGTCACCTATCCCGCTCGGTTCCAGTTGATTGCCGCCATGAATCCCTGCCGTTGCGGACGGGCGGGCGAGCCGGGCTACAGTTGCAAGCGCGGCCCGCGCTGTGTCTCGGACTATCAGGCCCGAATCTCTGGCCCACTGATTGATCGCGTCGATATCCGCATCGAGGTGCCCGCCGTCTCGGCCTCGGATCTGATGCTGCCACCCGCGCGGGAAGGCTCGGCCGAGGTGGCCAATCGCGTCATGCAGGCCCGTTTCCTGCAGAAAGAGCGTTATCACGCGCTGGGGCTTGGCCCTCACATGGTCAACGCCCAGTGCCCGCCGAGCACGATTGAGGAGGTTTGTCAGCCGAAGGGCGACGCGCGACGGCTCCTCGCCCAGGCCGCAGATAGCATGGCACTCACCGCTCGCGGCTATCATCGTATCTTGAAAGTGGCCCGCACCCTTGCCGATCTGGCAGGCAAGGCCCAGCCGGGCAAGGCGGAAATGGCCGAAGCGCTCAGCTATCGCCTTGCGGCAACCTCTCTTGTCATGTGAGAGAGCCGATCAATCGAAGCTTTTCGAGGATCTCAGTTTCTTGAGGGCACCGTGTTTGCTCTTGGAATCCATGCGCCGTTTCTTGCTGGCCCGGGTCGGTTTGGTGGCAATCCGCTTCTTAGGCCGGTACATGGCCGCTGCGATCAGGGCAACCAGCCGCTCAACGGCTTCTTCCCGGTTCCGCGCCTGTGTTCGGTGGGTCTGGACCTGCATCACCAGCGTGCCCTCCTGCGTCATCAGATGGGCTGCCTGACGTTTGAGATTGCCCTTCACATAGCCGGGTAGAGACGGCGAATTGTCGACATCGAACCGCAGCTCCACTGCGGTCGAGACCTTGTTGACATTCTGCCCGCCTGGTCCTGACGCCCGAATGAAGCGCTCTTGCAGCTCTTCCGGGTCCAGACTGATGGTGTCTTTGACGAAAATGCGATCAGACATGGTTCGGCCTCGAAACGATTGGCTCTTTTCCTGATTCGAGTTGTGATTTCATCACCTTCGAAGCCTCTCGGCAGAGCCATGCAGCTGCTCAGGCTGGGCCGTGCAGCGCGTGTCTTTAGATAGCGCTCCTTTAGCACATCAGCGATGACCAGAACAGCCTGCACGACAGAGGAAGGGCTTTTGGCCATGGTATCTATGTGACATCCGGCTCGACGAGCAGAGCACCTATCCGAAGAACTTGAAGAAGGAAATCGCCCGCCGAATGAAGCCTTTCTTCGGCAGATCACCATAATAGCTGATGGCCGCCCTGCGTCCGATCTCCGAGAAGGTCGGATAGGGCGAAACATAGCCCGTGACGTCCTTGATGTTCATCCTCTGGGAAACGATCAATGCCCACATGTTGATGATTTCGCCAGCATTGGCGCCAACCACCGAGGCGCCCAGAACAACACCACGCTTGTCGACGAGCACCTTGATCAGTCCTTGCGTCTTACGCTCCGCCTGAGCCCGGTCATTCTCGCTGTAGGGCCAGCGCAGGATCTGGAAGTCCTTGTATTTGCCGCGAACCTCGTCTTCCGAAAGGCCGACATGGGCCAGTTCCGGATCGGTATAGGTCACCCACGGGATGATGCTGGTTTCCTGCTTGGCATTGAGGCGGAACAGCATCGAGCGCACCACAAGCCCGGCGTGATAGCCGGCAACATGGGTGAACTGGAGCCCGCCCGTCACATCGCCGATGGCATAGACGCGGCGGTTGGTCGTCTTCATGGTCGATTTGACGCTGATGCCGCGCTCGTCATATTTGATCCCGGCATTCTCGAGCCCCAGACCCTCGACATTTGGGCGTCGCCCGGCCGCGATCAGCAGATGAGTTGCCTCGATCAGCTCCTCTTCCCCCGTGGCTTCGCCATTTTCGTCAAACACCTTGAGATAGACGCGCGCACCATAAGGGTGGATCACTTCGTTGAGGGCAAAGCTGATACGGGCAATCTGAACGCCCTCGCGAATCACCACGCCCTCTTTGCGCAGCTGGTCGGTGACGACCGCGGTCAGCTCCGGATCATCCTTGGAGAGGGCCGAGAAGGCTTCGAGCACCGTCACCTGGGCACCAAGGCGGCGTTGTGCCTGCGCCATTTCCATTCCGATTGGCCCGCTACCAATGATCACCAGCTTGTCCGGACGCTCGGTGAGAGAGAAAAAGGTCTCGTTCGTCAGATAGTTGACATCCTGAAGCCGCTCGATGGGCAGAGGCGCGGGGGATGAACCTGTCGCGATCACGAAATGCCGGGCCGTAATCTCGATTTCCCCGTCCGCCGTGACCACGGTCTTGGCGTCCTTGAAGGAGCCGGCCTGCTGGATGACGCGGACACCGAGCCCCTCGAAGCGTTCAACCGAATCGTTTGGCTCAATGGCAGAGATGACCGAGTGGATGTGATCGTGTACCGCCTGATAATCGACGCGCGGCTCGACCGAACTGATGCCGAATGGGTGCGCGGTGCGCATGGACTGGGCATGTTTGGCCGCAGCGATCATGGCCTTGGATGGTACACAGCCATAGTTGAGGCAGTCGCCCCCCATCTTACCCTTCTCGAGCAACACGACACTCTGCCCAAATGCAGCCGCAGCTGCCGCGACGGTCAAACCGCCGGAGCCAGCCCCGATCACACAAATATCGGTCGTCACTGTTTCGGTCATAACTCATCCTCAAAGGCGCGTCGCCTCGCTTGCAACTCTTAATGTTTGAGGCCATTTTGGCGATCGGTTCAAGAGCTTTCTACTTACTTCATACAAAACCCGAGCATTTGCCAAGCCTGAAGCGCAAAATCGTCAAGGAACGGCGGCTCATGGCACTCGGTCTTGAATGGGTGGTGTCGGGATTGGCTTTCGCTCAGTCGCGCGTTGATGGCGAGGGCCGTCTGCGCCGGATTGCCTTCAGCACCGGCGGGATCAGGGCGACAACGCCAAGGGCGACGAAGGCGGCGATCAGCTCGCCGGTGATCAGGGCGCCCGGATCAAAGCTCAGGGAACAGGCCGGATCAGCGTCACAAGCCGGATTGGCGGCTTTCTGCGCCTCGATCACACTGTCGAACCCGGCCCCGATAAAGGCATAGGCGAAGGTTCCGGGTAGGATCCCGATGAGCGTGGCGGAGACGTAGGTGCCCAGCCGGACCCCGAACAGGGCAGGGGCAATGTTGATCAGCCAGAAGGGAAAGACCGGAACAAGGCGCAGGAACAGGAGATAGTTGAAGGCATCCTGGCGAAACCCTTCTGCAAAGCGATGCACGAAGCCGGTTGCTCGTTCACGCAAGGACGTGCCGAAAACCGATCGCGCCGCCAGAAAGATCAGCGTAGCGCCGAGCGTAGCCGATACCACGGTGAGGAGGCCCCCGACCATCCAGCCGAACAGCAGGCCCCCGGCGATGGTGATGAAGGACGCCCCCGGAAAGGACAGGGCAACGGCAGCAACATAAATCGTGACATAGCCCAAAAGGGCGAAGCCATAATGCTCGGTGACCAGATCGGCCAGCATGGACCGGTGGGTGACCAGCGCGTCGAGGGTGAGATACTGGTGCCAACCCTGAAGGTAGCCAACGCCCATCAGCAGCAGAATCAGGCCGACAGGCCCCCATCGTCTGATTGGGGAGGCAGACTGCTCTTGGTCACGTCCGGTCTGTATCATCTGTTCCGCCATGGGCTGACAAGCTGCTCCTGAAGCAAGAATACAGGCAAAGCTGTATCGTTTCTGTTAGGTCTTTCGTCGCGCCCGCCAATCTGCCAATGTTCCGAAAGCGGAACGCGAGTATTTCCGCGTAAGACAAGAGAAGCGAGCACTTGCATCCTATATATCGCTAAAATCGGTGCTTGTGATGCCTCTCACCGTCATTTGATCCGCACGCGAGCCGCTCTCACGACGAAGTGACAGCGACACGTTGCACGCGTCAATCGCCTTCCAGACAGGGTCTCTTCAACAATTCACGGGGGAGTGTGTTGCAAAAGCGGCTTTTTTCCGCCAGCCTGATTGACTCAGAGGCCGCATCACCATATAAGCCGAGCCAAGTGTATCAGGTTCGCGGTCGGCGTCTCTCTGGAGGCGTTTTTTTTGACCCACCCTGATGGGATTTGAAAAAATCAAGAATAGGGGCCGCGAAAGCGGTAGAAGCCCATGAAACGGACTTATCAGCCAAGCCGACTGGTGCGCAAGCGTCGCCACGGCTTCCGGGCGCGTATGGCAACTAAAAATGGCCGTCAGGTACTGGCGCGCCGCCGGGCAAAGGGACGCAAGCGTCTGTCTGCCTAAGGCAAAGCAACAAAAACCGTCAGACTTTGCGTCTCGTGCGTCAAATCTGGCGGTTTTGCATGTCTGGGCCTGAATGGATTGACGACCGGCTGTTGCCGGTGGACCCTTTCCGGCTCACGATCCGCGCTTGACGGAGACATTGATGCTTCGATTGAAAAAGCGCAGCGAATTTCTGACCGCGGCCAAAGGGGGGAGACTCTCTCGTCGCGGTTTTGTGCTTCAGGCCTACCGTCGAAGCCCGGAAGACAACGCCCCGCCCCGCGTCGGCTTCACCGTGACCAAGAAAGTCGGCAATGCCGTGGTGCGCAACCGCATCAAGCGCCGCCTGCGTGAACTCGCACGCCTCCACGGACCGGAGCATATGCAATCCGGTTGGGACTATGTGCTGATCGGACGCACCGGCGCACTGCATTTGCCCTTTGACGCCATGACGGCCGATTTCAGGGGGAGTTTGCGCGATGCGAAGGCTGGCAAATTCCTTCCCGACCGCAAACCCGGACGGGATCGGCGGCAAACGAGTCGCAAATCCGGGACCTGACCAAATGGCGGAAACACAAAAAACCCATTGATTTCGGCCACACGTTAGACCAATAAAGGGGCCATTAATGGGATCGGGATAAAAACCGGGACATGCGCTTGACTGTCTGGCCTGCATTGAACCGCAAGATCGGTACCGGACCAGCTGGAATTGCTGCACTTGACGTCACTCTTCTTCGTGACCAAGTGCAACGTGGAAATGATCTGCCGGATTGGCCCCGCAGCATTCATCTGTTGGGTGGCCTCCAGACGCGGCAAAGCCCGGTTGAAAGCCACCGGGTGGGGCGCATCAGGGTTCGAGCAAATCGCAAATGTGGCCTGACCAAAGACTTCAGGTCGCGCTTTCAAACGGGATGAAGAAAGTCGATGGAAAATAATCGCAACCTCTTCCTCGCCATAGCCCTGTCATTCATCGTTTTGTTCGGTTGGCAATATTTTGTCGCCGGTCCGCAGATGGAGGCAGAAAAGGCTCGGCAGGAGGAACTCGCTGCGCAGGAAGCCGCGAAACAGGCCCAGAACACCCAGCAGGAAACCCCTTCTGATACCGCCCCTCAGGCGACCAACGGAACGGCAGTTGTTCCCGGCGCCGTGACGCCTGGTGTCGTGCCGCCGAGCACGGACGCGGTTCTGGCCCAGTCTGCGCGCATCGACATAGATACGCCGCGTCTGTCCGGATCGATCAACCTGACCGGAGCCCGCATCGACGACCTGCATCTCAAGGACTATCGTGAGACCCTTGACGAGAACAGCCCGACGATCGTGCTTCTCTCTCCGTCCGGCACGGCCAATCCCTATTATGCCGAATTCGGCTGGGTTGACGGTACAGGTCAGGCCGCCCTGCCAAGCGCCGGAACCATCTGGTCCGCGCCCGAAGGCTCCAAGCTGACCATCGACACTCCGTTGGTGCTCACCTGGGACAATGGCGCCGGGCTCGCCTTCACGCGCACCATCTCTGTGGATAAAAACTATCTGTTCTCGATCGAGCAGAGCGTTGCCAACAACACCGACACGGCTCTGGCGCTTTATCCCTACGGTCTCATTTCCCGCCATGGCCAACCCAAGACCTCCGGCCTCTACATTCTGCACGAAGGTCTGATCGGCGTTGCCGGTGACGCGGGCCTGCAGGAAGTGGACTACAAGGATCTGATCGAGAACAAGGTCGAGCAGCCCGCCAAGTCGAACGCTGGCTGGGTTGGCATCACCGACAAATATTGGGCAACCGCGGTCATCCCGACGCAGGGCCAGCCCTTCCAGCCGACTTTCCGCTATTCCGAAGTGGCTGGCAAACCGGCCTTCCAGTCCGACTATCTGGGTGATCCGGTCAGCGTTGCCGCTGGCTCCACCGCGACTTACAAGACCTCGCTGTTTGCCGGTGCCAAGGAAGTCTCGACCATCAATCAGGTCGAAGAAGAGACCAAGGCCCTCAACTTCGATCTGATGATCGACTGGGGCTGGTTCTACTTCATCACCAAACCGATGTTCGCCGCCATCGACTTCCTTTACGGTCTCGTCGGTAACTTCGGTATCGCCATCCTGCTGATCACCGTCATCGTCAAGGCGATCTTCTTCCCGCTGGCCAACAAGTCCTATGCTTCGATGTCCAAGATGAAGCTGTTGCAGCCGAAGATGGAAGAGATCAAGAAGCAATATGGCGATGATCGTCAGGCTCAGCAGCAGGCGACGATGAAGCTCTATCAGGAAGAGAAGATCAACCCGCTGGCTGGCTGTCTGCCGATCGTCATCCAGATCCCGGTCTTCTTTTCTCTCTACAAGGTGCTCTACATCACCATCGAAATGCGCCATGCGCCGTTCTTTGGCTGGATTCAGGACCTGTCCGCGCCAGACCCGACCAACATCTTCACGCTGTTCGGTCTTGTTCCATGGGATACGCCGCACTTCCTGATGCTTGGTATCTGGCCGCTGATCATGGGTGTGACCATGTTCGTGCAGATGAAACTCAACCCTGCACCCCCCGATCCGACCCAGCAGATGATCTTCAACTGGATGCCGATCCTGTTCACTTTCATGCTGGCGACCTTCCCGGCCGGTCTGGTGATCTACTGGGCATGGAACAACTCCCTGTCCATTCTCCAGCAGGCCATGATCATGAAGCGTCACGGCGCCAAGGTGGAGATATTCAAGAATATCAAGGACACCTTCTCTCGCAAGAAATCGGTCAGTTGACGATCTTGCAGAAGCCAGAATGTGCAAAAGGGCAGCCGTTTGGCTGCCCTTTTTTGTGTCGCAAGGCAGAACCCGATCTCAATCAATCAGGCCGATCTGCTTGTAGAAGGCATTGTTGTCCCAGAACAGATATTCCTCGTCCATCACCCCATCCTTGGTCCAGTGACCGATGGTGGCCATGGTCAGCTTGTAGGCTTTGCCGGTCGGCTGGATGAACTTGCCTTCACCAATCGGCATCGGCTCGGTGAAGGTGCCGCCAATCTCGCCCACGACCCCGGTCCATTCGCCCTGACCGATGCGGATCGGATGCATGTCGATTTTGGTGTCGGGGGCAAAGACGAAGAAGGCCTTCAGATCGTCGATATGCTGATCAAGGCCCTTGACGGCACGGCCATCCGGCCAATGCACGACGATTTCATCGGCGTGGCTTTCATGCAGGCGAACCCACTGCTGACCGGAGAAGACTTCAAAATCGAGCGTGTCGAAGGTCGCAAGCCGCTCGGCGACGAGGGCTTCCTGCGCCTGATACTGGGCCAGTTCCTTCAGAGCTTGGGGAACGGGAGACTTGTCATCTGCGGCCTGAGCGGAGCCAAAGCTGATCGAGATCAGCGCGATGGAGGAAAGCATTGCTTTGAGAAGAGATTTCATTGGTTTATCCTGGCTTTGTCCTGATGCCGATGTGCGGGTCGGCGCTGGTTTGTCTTGTTGTGGGCTCAATATGGCAAAGACAGTTAACGAACAAAATGGCGAAGTTATTCCATTACTTTCCTTGAATTGTTCTCAATGAAGGGGCGTTGAGCTGGAGAAACGAAGCGCTTGTTGCTGCTATGCCACGCGAGGCGAGCAAAAGCGCCACGTCGGGCAGCAGGCGATTGCGCAAGTTCTGATGACTGCTAAGCTCGCCTCAAAGAATTTGTTGTTCCAGATAGGGAAGAGTTTGATGAACTAGGTTCGCAGCGGTCTTCTGAGCCCAACGCACCACCGGCCCGGCCACAACGCACGGCGCCGTCGGTTCCCTCAGACAGGGAAGTGCGCCTGACCGCTGCATGTTTCGTTGTCCCATGTCCTCCAACGAACGAGACGTTCATCATGCAAGATACAAAACTGACGAACCCCAATCCCGACTATCCCTATCCCAAGGCCGAGTTCAAACGCTTTGCCTTCCTCAAGCCCTTGATTACCAATCCGAACATTCTGGTTGGCGACTTCACCTATTATGATGATCCGGATGGGCCGGAGAAGTTTGAGCAGAACAACGTTCTCCATCACCATGATTTCTTCGGAGATCGACTGATCATCGGCAAATTCTGCGCGCTCGCGACCGGGGTGACCTTTATCATGAACGGGGCCAACCATGACATGAGCGGCCTCACCACCTACCCCTTCGGCGTGATGGGCAATGGCTGGGACGAGGATTTTGACATCGAGGTCTTCAAGGCCCAGTCGCGCGGTGACACCATCGTCGGTGACGATGTCTGGATTGGCCGCAATGCAACGATCCTGCCCGGTGTCTCCATCGGATCAGGTGCGATCATCGCTGCCAACAGCACCGTGACCAAGGATGTTCCTGCCTATGGCATCGTGGCGGGCAATCCGGCAAAGCTCGTGCGCCAGCGTTTTGACGACCGGACCATTGATCGCCTCATGGATCTGTCCTGGTGGGATTGGCCGATCGAGCTGATCAACCGGCACCGCACCATCATTCAGGGCAACGATATCGACGCTCTGGAAGAGGCCTCGAAGGATCTTGGCGACTATCTTCCGCAGCAATAACGCCATTGCGACTTGTATCGAAACCAAAGGCAGGCTAACCATGGCCTGCTTTTCTCTTTTCCGAGCGATGACCATGACAATGAGCAACACCGACAAGACACCCAGCGAGCAAGACACCAAGGACCTCGCAACCGAGAGCGTGACACCGGACAGCCTCGCCGCCCTTGTGGGCGATGATGAAGTGGACCCGGATCTCGCGGAACGGGGCCGTTTGCTCTTTGCTCAGGCGTGGGACTTCATGTGGGGGACGAAATTCTTCCATCAGCTGCCACCCATCGAGGGGGTCGAGGTTGCCTTTGCCGGGCGGTCCAATGTCGGCAAGTCCTCACTCCTGAACGCCATCACCGGCCGCAAGTCTCTTGCCCGCACCTCCAACACGCCGGGCCGGACCAAGGAGCTCAACTTCTTCCGCCCCGAAAAGGAAGCAACGCTGGTCATCTGCGACATGCCCGGCTACGGCTATGCCAAGGCCTCCAAGAAGGAAGTCGCCGCCTGGAACACGCTGATCCTCGACTATCTGCGCGGCCGTCCCAACCTGCGCCGCGTCTATGTGCTGATCGACAGCCGCCATGGCCTCAAGGAAAATGATCTGGAGGTCATGTCGACTCTCGACAAGGCCGCCGTCAACTATCAGGTGGTGCTGACCAAGGTGGACAAGAGCAAGCTGAGCGACATCAGGAAGGTGATGGAGAAAGTGCAGCTGGGATTGAAGAAACGCCCTGCCGCCCATCCGGAAATCCTTTTGACCTCATCGGACAAGAAGATCGGCGTCACCCGCCTGCGCGCCGAGATGCAATTGCTGGCCGAGGGGCAGTAAATCACAGCCGCGTCAGACCGGCATTCATGCACTCCGCATCTATGCACATTGGATGAGAGCTGCTTTTCGACCAATTGCCCTTCATCGCCAATAAGTCTATAGAGCTTGAACAATAGTCCAACCGCAATCAACGGGACGCGTCATGACCAATAACCCTGCCGACCTCCTTGCCAAATCCGCCAATCGCGCCAAGACCATTTCCGAGGCGCTGCCCTATATGCAGCGATATGACGGCCAGTCGGTGGTGGTCAAATACGGCGGCCATGCCATGGGAGACGCGGATCTGGGACAGGCCTTTGCCCGCGACATCGTGCTGCTCAAGCAGTCCGGCGTCAAACCGGTGGTGGTGCATGGCGGCGGCCCGCAGATCAAGGAAATGCTTGAGCGCCTCGGCATCCAGTCCGAATTCAAGGGCGGCCTGCGTGTCACCGACGCACGCACGGTCGAAGTGGTCGAAATGGTGCTCGCCGGGTCGATCAACAAGCAGATCGTCCGCAACATCAATGCCGAGGGTGGCCGCGCCATCGGTCTTTGCGGCAAGGATGGCAACATGGTCATCGCCGAAAAGCTGACCCGCACCATTCGCGACCCGGACAGCAAGATCGAGGAAGTCGTCGATCTCGGGTTCGTGGGCGACCCCAAGAAGGTTGACCGCTCCGTTCTCGACATCGTTGCCAAGGACGCGCTCATTCCGGTGATTGCCCCTGTGGCTCCCGGCGATGACGGCCAGACCTACAACATCAATGCCGACACCTTTGCCGGAGCCATTGCCGGTGCGGTGGATGCCAAACGCCTTTTGTTCCTCACGGACGTTCCCGGCGTGCTCAACAAGGACGGCAAGCTGATGAAGCACCTGACCATCAAACAGGCGCACGACCTGATCGCTGACGGCACGATTTCCGGCGGCATGATCCCGAAGGTGGAAACCTGCATCGATGCGCTCAATCAGGGTGTCGAAGGCGTGGTCATTCTCGACGGCAAGGTGCCCCATGCGGTTCTTCTGGAGCTGTTTACCGAAGGCGGCGCAGGCACTCTGTTGACTCATTGATCACGACACTCGTCGTCAGAATTTTAGAAGGGGCCGGAAGGCCCCTTTTTCATGCGCACATTTGTTGTCGTGACAGGCAAACAAAAAGGGTGACAACGCACCAACGCGGTCACCCTTTTGTTTTGTTAGATGATCGATTCTGGAAAATCGACCAGTCCGTCAAGCTCTAGCAGGAGCGGGTCTTTGGAATCAGGCCGCTGTGCGAACCTTTGCAACATGTCTGCGGACCGGTTCTTGGCTGGTGCCAAACAGGCGCGACATGAAGAAATGGAACTGTTTTGAACGTTCGAAATGTCCGCGTGCTAGGGCGCTGTCAATTTCGCTCTGTGCCAAATATCTCATTTTCTGTTCCTCCTATTCGGAATCGAAGACAGATATGTTCCTAACTGAGACCAATATTAGCATAAGCGTTTTAACGTCAGAAGCATTTCAGGGGCCTTTGAGCGCCGTAAAATGCAGGAAAAACGGTTTATACTCTTTTGGCCACTCGGAAAGGGTGTAGGAGAAGAGAAATGGGCTAAAATCGCCAAGAAATGAAAATGAATCTTCTAAAGTATAAAAATTATCCTGTGGATTATTCCGAATAATCACGACAATGGGGAATATGTATTCGATCTGAATTCGCCGTGATGCGCCCAAATCGACCCCCTTGTATCAAGGCGTATAGCGAGAAGCCGGGGGACAAAGCGTCGGCGGTGCGGCCAATTGGCCCCTTTTTGACCGCTCCGATTTCCAACTCTGGCCCTGAGCCTCTATAGTGCGTGGAACCGCCCCGACCGCCCGCATGTCTGAAGGAAGAAAGTTTTGGCTGACCCGCATATCAAATCCGAAATGGACTGGCTCGATATCCTCTCGGTCATTGTCTATCGACTGGGATTCGTCTTGGCTGTTCCGTCCATTCTTCTGTTGCCGTGGGAAGTCGAGACCGGCATTCCGGCCCAGAAGATGTGCTTTGTCGCTGCCGCCATGTGCGCCGCCTGTCTTCACATCTATATGAAGACCTTCCGTCTGTTGCTTCAGGCAACGACGTGGGGTGGCCTGATCTGCTACGTGCTTGGATTTGGAATGTTTGGTCTTGGCGGAACCTTCATCACGCTCGGCGGCCTCTGCTTCAAGGAATATTTCTGCTTCAAGGTGCCGGGTCTCAGGGCCCAGCCGCTGATTCTGGCGGGTCTCTGGTTCTCCCTCGTGCTGGATGCTCCGCTCGTAACGCAAGCACTGGCCGCCGTTTCGGCACTTCTCTTCCTGATTGTCAGCATCGCCAAGTGGCGCATGCCGCTGCATTTCGATATTGGCGACAAGACCAAATACGAAGTCTGATCAACGGATCAGAACAACCATCCGTCTGGGACAGTCGATGCCAAACGGTTCGTATTTTGAACCTGTCACGGAATTGTGCCGCCTTTCCTGTTGTCATCGGCGCAGGCTTAGCAATCTTGCAAGCCACGCCATGGGATTACAGCACCCGGCCTGGGCAGCCATCGGCACCATGATCGCTGTCCAGCTTTTGTCTCTCGCTGCAGGCTCAGAAGCGCAAGGCCGGCAGGGGGACATCCTAGCGGCTTATTTCTGGCATTTCGGGCAATAGAAGGTCGAGCGGCCACTCTGCACGATCCGCTCGACAACGCCGGAGCAGCTTTGCTTGGCGCAAGGCTCGCCCTCTCGGTCATAAACCTTGAAGCGATGCTGGAAATAGCCGAGTGAACCGTCGGCCCTCGTGTGATCGCGCAAGGTCGACCCGCCCGCCTCGATGGCCTCGGCAATGGTCGCCCGGATTTCATCCGTGAGCAGGGCGAGCTTCACCGATGGCTTGCCGGTCTTGGTGACAAGCGTTCCCGCCTGCCGTTTCGGATCGATACCGGAACGATAAAGCGCTTCGCAAACATAGATGTTGCCAAGGCCCGCGATGATATGCTGATCGAGCAGCGCGGCCTTGAGCGGTGTCCGCTTGCCTGCGAACTTTTCAGCGAGATAATCGGCGCTCAGGGCATTGCTCACCGGCTCCACTCCCAGCTTGGCGAAATAGGGATGCTCGTTGAGGGTAAGGCGCGGAATGAGATCGAAAAAGCCGAAACGGCGCGGATCATTATAAAGAATGACCGCACCTGACGACAACGTCAGCGCCACGTGGTCATGCAGCGGGTTTTTGCCGCGAGCCAAATGAAAGCTCGCCTCGGCAACAAGGTGGGCCTCGTCCGGGGTGACCACGCGGAACGAGCCGGACATGCCCAGATGCATGACGAGGACCTCGCCGTCATCAAGGTCGGCGAGGAGATATTTCGCCCGCCGCCCGAGGGACAGAATGCTTCTGCCGCTGAGCCGTTCGGCCATGCGCGACGGGAAGGCAAAGCGCAGATTCTCGCGCCGCACGTCAGCGGAGGCGATGCTTGCCCCTTCCATCACCGGCTGAAGTCCCCGCCGGACCGTTTCCACCTCTGGCAATTCAGGCATGGTGCATCCTCACAACAGCGCTTTCAGGGCAACAACTGAGGTATCCAGATCGGCCTCGTCATTGTAATAATGGGGCGAGATGCGCAACATCACCGGCAAATTCCGGCGCTCTGCATCCAAAAGGGAACTGGCGGGTCGGGTCATGCCGATGGCAATGCCCTGGGCTCTGAGGCTGCGAACAGCAAAGTCAGGCTCAAGGCCCTCTATTGTGAAGCTGACGATGGCGCATTGTTCGCTTCCCAGATCCATGATCCGGCATCCGGGCAGTCGCGCGAGCCTTTCGCGTAACCCGTTGGCCAACCCCCATGCCCGCGTCTGGATCGCCGGGAGGCCGATGGTCATGGCATAGTCACAGGCGGCCTTCAGTCCAGCCCGCAGGGCATAGCTGTTTTCCCATGTCTCGAACCGGCGAGCATCCTCGCGCAAGGCATAATGGCCGCTGTCGATGAGGGGAGCAGAGAAATGATCAAGAGCTGCAGGCTCAAGGCTTTCGAGCCATTTTTCCTTGATATAAAGAAAACCGGTGCCGCGCGGCCCGCGCAGGAACTTGCGCCCCGTCGCCGACAGGAAGTCGCATCCGAGCACCTCGACGTCGACCGGCATCTGCCCCACCGCCTGACAGGCATCGAGCAGATAGGGGATCGAATGCTTCTTCGCAATCGCGCCAACACCCGCTGCCGGATTGACCAGCCCGCCATTGGTCGGCACCCAAGTGATCGAGATCAGCGCGGTTCGCTCGGTGATCAGGTCTTCCAGAGCCAATAGATCGATCGCACCGCTGGCATCGTTGGGAACGACATCGATTTCGATCCCGTCCCGCTTCTGACGATGCAGATAGGCCACATAGTTGGCAGCGTATTCCGCCTGACAGGTGATGATCCGGTCTCCCGGCTTCAGCGGCAAGGCATAGAAGGGTTGGCACCAAGCCGCCGTGGCATTCTCCATGATGGCGATCTCTTGGCGCTTGGCTCCGATCAGCGAGGCGATGCTGTCATAGGTGCCATCAAGCATTTCGGCCTCAGAGGTATGAGCCTCATAGCCGCCGATCCTTGATTCCAGTTCCATGTGCGAAATGACCGCATCAAGCACACATTGCGGCATCAGCGAGGAGCCGCAGGCAAGCAGGTGTATGCCATGGGCGATCCCGGGCGTTTCGGCGCGAATTTTGGCGATATCCATCTGGAAGACTCAATGATTTAATGGGCAGGGAAAGAGCACGCTAACAGCAGGCCACGACAAGAACAAGGTGGACCGGCACTCCAAGACCAATAGATAAAGGAGTGAGAAAGAAAACCACATTCCAATCATGGTCTTTACGGATAAAGTGGGATAAGGTCCGGCCCAAACAATCGATATCCCCCGCCCTGATGCGGGGCGCAGGACAAAGACATGTCGGCACAGAACAGACAGCGCACGGAAAATGTGACGGAAATGGCCACCTCCTTCGGCTTTGAACAGGTCGGAGAAGGCGAAAAGCAGCCTATGGTCAACAAGGTCTTCCATCAGGTGGCGGACCGCTATGACATCATGAACGATCTGATGAGCGGCGGCATGCACCGGATCTGGAAGGACGCTTTCGTTGCCTGGCTCAACCCGCCACAGAAGCAGCGCGGCACCGAGCCCTTCAAGCTGCTTGATGTGGCTGGCGGCACGGGCGACATTTCCTTCCGCGTCATCGAGCGCTCGAAAAAGACCGCCCACTCCACCGTCTTTGACATCAACGGCTCGATGCTGGCCGTTGGCAAGGATCGCGCAAAGGCAAATGGCCTTATCAAGCATCTCGAATTTGTCGAGGGCAATGCCGAGGAACTGCCTTTCGAGGACAAGAGCTTCGATGCCTACACAATCGCTTACGGCATCCGCAACGTGCCGCGCATCGACAAGGCGCTGAGCGAAGCTTATCGTGTCTTGAAACGCGGCGGCCGCTTCATGTGCCTCGAATTTTCCAATGTCGAAATGCCGGTGCTCGACAAGGTCTATGACGCCTTTTCCTTCAATGCCATCCCGCGCATCGGGGACTTCGTCACCGGTGATGCGGAAAGCTACGAATATCTGGTCGAATCCATTCGCAAATTCCCCAATCAGGCCCGTTTCAAGGCGATGATCGAAAAGGCCGGCTTCGAACAGGTCACCTATCGCAACCTGTCAGGCGGCATCACCGCCATGCATTCGGGCTGGAAGCTGTAAAGGGGGCGACAAGGACATGATCGGAGCGTCTTCTGCCCTGTTCCGGCTGGCGCGTGCAGGGTACATCCTTGCCCGCGAAGGGGTCTTTTCCATCATCGAGCCGCCCGCAGACCTTCCGACGGTCCCGCGCCTTGGCCTGTCCGTGCTGCGCCTCATCGAGCATCGCGGCATATCGGACCGCAACAAGGGCGAACGCCTCAGCGCTGCGCTCAATCGTCTCGGGCCGTCCTACGTCAAGATGGGGCAGTTTCTGGCCACCCGTCCCGATGTGGTGGGCCCGGAGCTGGCCGAGGCCTTGACGAGCCTGCAGGATCGCGTGCCTGCCTTTGGTCTCGAAGCCGCCCGCAAGGCTGTCGCCGAGGCACTGGGGAAACCGGTCGAAGCGGTGTTTGTCGACTTCTCTGATCCGGTCGCCGCCGCATCCATCGCACAGGTCCACAAGGCAAGCTTCCTTGATGCCGATGGCGAATTGCAGCAGGTCGCGGTCAAGGTCCTCAGACCGAACATCGCCGAGCGCTTCCATGCCGATCTTGCCGGTTTTTACATCGCAGCCCGGATGATCGAGGCAATCCACACGCCGTCGCGCCGCCTGCGCCCGGTCGCCGTGGTCGACACCCTCGCCCGCTCGATCCAGCTCGAAATGGACTTCCGCCTCGAAGCTGCCGCCATGAGCGAGCTCGGCGAGCATTGCGCCAAGGACACCGATTTTCGCGTACCCACCGTTCATTGGGACAAGTCGACCAAGACCATCCTGACGATGGAATGGATCGACGGCATCAAACTCAATGACATGGAGGCGCTGAGGGCATCGGGGCATGATCTGAAAGCGCTGGGCGAAACGGTGATCCAGTCCTTCCTGCGCCACGCGCTCGGCAACGGCTTCTTCCATGCGGACATGCATCCGGGAAATCTGTTTCTTGATCCCGATGGCAAGCTGGTCGCCGTCGACTTCGGCATCATGGGCCGGATAGGACCCAAGGAGCAGCGCTTTCTGGCCGAGATTCTCTACGGTTTCATCGTGCGCGACTATCGCCGGGTCTCACAGGTGCATTTCGATGCGGGCTATGTGCCCAGCAATCAGGATATCGACACCTTCGCTCAGGCGCTGCGTTCCATTGGTGAGCCAATTCATGGTCGCGCTTCCTCCGAAATTTCTATGGCGAGCCTGTTGAGCCAGCTGTTCGAATTCACTGAACTCTTCGGCATGGCTACCCGCACCGAGCTGATCCTTCTGCAAAAAACCATGGTTGTCGTCGAAGGGGTCGCCCGGATGATGGACAAGGAGCTGAACCTCTGGAACACCTCCGAGCCGGTGGTCAAGCGCTGGATGGAGCAGAATGTCGGCCCCGCCGCAAAGGTTAAGGAAATGGCCGGAGGGTTGGCGAGCCTTGGCACCCTGTCTGCCCAGCTGCCGGAAATCGCGCGCCGGGCCGAACGCCTGTCCGAGAGCTTTGACGTTATGGGCCGCGAAGGGATGCGTCTCGATGCCGAAACGGTTGCCGCCATCGGCAAGGCCGAAGCGCGAGAAAGCCGGTCGGGCCGTATCGCCCTCTGGATCATCGCGCTGTCCCTCGGCGCCATCGCCATTCAACTCTGGAGCTAGCCTCTTTGCGCTCCGATATCGGATTCAACACTGGGAGACACATCATGCTCGCCAACAAACGAATCTTGCTGATCATCTCCGGCGGGATCGCGGCCTTCAAGGCGGTGGATCTGGTTCGCCTGCTGATGAAACAGGGCGCGAGCGTCAAGGTGATCCTGACCGAGTCCGCGACCCACTTCGTCTCGCCGCTCACCCTCTCCACCCTGACGGGTGAGCCGGTCGTGACCACTCTCTTCGATCTGACGCGC
Source organism: uncultured Cohaesibacter sp. (assembly GCF_963662805.1). Classification (NCBI taxonomy): domain Bacteria; kingdom Pseudomonadati; phylum Pseudomonadota; class Alphaproteobacteria; order Hyphomicrobiales; family Cohaesibacteraceae; genus Cohaesibacter; species uncultured Cohaesibacter sp. The sequence goes on along the minus strand of NZ_OY759873.1, from coordinate 110,078 downwards.
GAAAGCGAAATCGGCCATATCGAACTGTCCCGAGACGCAGATCTTCTGGTCGTCGCGCCTGCTACTGCCAACCTGATAGCCAAGATGGCCAACGGCATTGCCGACGATCTTGCCAGCACCACGCTTCTTGCCACGGACAAACAGGTGCTTGTCGCGCCTGCCATGAATGTGCGCATGTATCTCCACCCCGCTACCCAGCGCAATCTCGATGTCCTCAAGGGCGACGGTGTTGAGATCATTGGGCCCGATCACGGCATGATGGCCTGCAACGAGGAAGGGCCGGGCCGCATGAGCGAGCCGGAGGCCATTCTGGCAAGGATCGATAGCCTGCTCGATGGCAGCAATAAGCCGCTTGCGGGTAAACATGTCGTCATCACCGCCGGCCCAACCCATGAGCCGATTGATCCTGTGCGCTACATCGCCAACCGCTCGTCCGGCAAACAGGGCTATGCCCTCGCCGAGGCAGCCAGAGCCGCCGGTGCCCGTGTCACGCTGGTCTCTGGTCCGGTTGCGCTCGATGCCCCACTTGGGGTCGATATTGTCCGCGTCGAGACGGCGGCTGAGATGCATGAAGCCGTGGCCAAGGCGCTCCCCGCCGATGTTGCCATCATGGCAGCGGCGGTCGCCGATTGGCGCGTGGCCAATCAGGGCACCGAGAAAATCAAGAAAAAGCCCGATGGATCCCTGCCGGAACTGACCTTTGCGGAAAATCCCGACATCGCCAAATTTGTTGGCACCCATCCGGACAAGCGGCCTGCTCTGGTAATTGGGTTCGCTGCCGAAACGGAAAATCTCGAACAGAATGCCGGTGCAAAACTGACCAAAAAGGGCGTCGACTGGATCATTGCCAACGATGTGTCACCTGAGACGGGTATTATGGGCGGCGATCACAACACGATCAGCATCGTGCGTGCGGACGGGATCGAGACCTGGGCGGACATGCCCAAGTCTGATGTGGCGAAGCGGCTCGTTGACCGCATCGCGTCCGTGTTCGATGACATCATCGAAGTCTAGATTGCCCGGATGACCCCGCCCGACACGCCAGTTGAAACGCTCAAGAGGATCTGCTGATGGCAAAACCGCGTCTCTCCATACTGCCCCTTGATCATTTCAAGGGCCTCAATCTGCCCGCCTACAAGAGCGATGAAGCCGCAGGGCTCGACATCGAGGCAGCCAACCCCGCCGATGAGCCGGTCACGCTTGCGGCAAAGGGGGGGCGCGCCCTCCTGCCAACCGGCTTCTGCATGGCGCTCGAGCGCGGTTTTGAAGCACAGATTCGGCCCCGATCCGGTTTGGCGCTCAAGCATGGCGTCACCCTGCTCAACACCCCCGGCACCATCGATTCGGATTACCGCGGCGAAGTGAAGATCATCATGATCAATCACGGTGACGAGGATTTCGTCGTTGAGCGCGGCATGCGGATCGCCCAGATGGTCGTCGCGCCCGTCCTGCACATGAAGGTCAAAAAGGTCTCCGAGCTGCCAAAAACCGAGCGCGGTGAAGGCGGCTTCGGCTCGACCGGCAAGAAGGGCTGATCCCTCACATCGGGGATTTTATGGAATAATTTTCTCCTCTTTGAGGAGACCTTGCGGCAGGCAGGGCCTTCATTTCATTTTAGCCCTGTTTGTTGGCTAACTTTTTCTCCGCATCCTGCAAAGTTGGCAATAGATTTCTCGCACTTCTCAGTTGAACTGCCTACATTGATGATAAAGCGATTGATCGCGACACAATTCACTGTGACAGAGGCGCTTCCGAGTCTGCTAACCCGATTGGATGGCAGAGTGCGTGAGCGCAAAAGAGAAGACATTCGATCAACAAGGCTCCGGCGTTATGAATACGGCAAGACCGGTTGATCCCCTCGTGAGGAAACAGTCATGACACATACCCCGATCAAGACCGAAGGGCGCGGTCGTATCTACGATTCCATCATCGACACCATCGGTAACACGCCGCTGGTCCGCTTTGACAAGGTTGCCAAGGAATATGGCGTGAAGGCCAACCTCCTCGGCAAGCTCGAATTCTTCAACCCGCTTGCCAGCGTCAAGGACCGCATCGGGGTCAACATGATCCAGAGCATGGAAGCGGCAGGCACCATCGTCCCCGGCAAGACCACGCTCATCGAGCCGACCTCCGGCAACACCGGCATCGCACTTGCCTTCACGGCTGCCGCCAAAGGCTATCGTTTGATCCTCGTCATGCCAGAGACCATGTCCATCGAGCGGCGTAAGATGTTCGCTTTCCTTGGCGCGGAACTGGAACTGACCGAAGGCCCCAAAGGCATGAAGGGCGCCATCGCCCGCGCTGAAGAACTGCTCGGTGAGATCGAGAATTCCGTCATCCCGCAGCAGTTCCAGAACACTGCCAACCCGGAAATCCATCGCAGCACGACCGCAGAGGAAATCTGGAACGACACCAACGGTGAAGTCGATGCGCTCATCTCCGGCATCGGCACCGGCGGCACCATCACCGGCGTTGGCTCGGTTCTGAAGGAACGCAAGCCCTCCGTCCGTGTGGTCGCTGTGGAGCCGACAGACAGCCCGGTTCTCTCCGGTGGCAACCCCGGCCCGCACAAGATCCAGGGGATCGGTGCAGGCTTCGTGCCCGGCGTTCTGAACACCGAGGTCTATGATGAGGTGATCACCGTCGCCAACGAAGACGCCTTCTCCTATTCCCGCGCCCTCGCACGCATCGAAGGTGTTCCGGCGGGCATTTCCTCGGGCGCAGCCCTTGCGGCGGCGATTGAGGTGGGCAAGCGGGATGACATGGCTGGCAAGAATATTGTCATCATCATTCCAAGCTTTGCAGAGCGCTATCTTTCCACCGCTCTATTTGACGGCATCTGATAAGGGCCTGATCTTTGGTCCGGATTGGCGGTTTATACATCGCTCATCAACGAAAGTGAGAAGTCAGCGTGGCCAGCGTGATATTGCTGGCTGCGGTGACTTTTTTTTATGCTAGTGTCTGCTCGATGCAGGATGGGGAATGTCGAATCGACCTGTCATCAAATGCGTGATTTCGCTCGTCCCTGACCGGGTTGTCCGGTTTGGCCGCAGCATCCGCACAGGACCCATGGCTTCCGCGGCCTTAACCGAATCGGAGCCGATACGACAGGAGTGCATGGTGATGCGAGCCATGAAGGACCGACGCCCCGATTTCCGGGGATTGCTCATTGCGGTGGCCCTGATGATGGTAATGCCGATCAGGCTGGCCATGGCAGGCGATGCGGCAGAATTCCGCTCCCACGGCTTTTCCAACGATCAGGGCGGACGTTATTATGCCTTCGAGGAATTCGGCGTGCAGGACGGCTCCGGCTTTCCTTATTCCAATATCTATATTGTCGATCTTCAGACCGACCAGTGGGTTGCCGATACGCCTGTTCGCGTGCTGATCGAGCAGGACAATCAGCCACTGCTCGCCGCGCGCATCAAGGCTTTCGAGGAAGCCACGCCCCTGATGCAGCATTACAATATCGCCACCACGGGCGTTCTGATGGCTGCCTCTCCACTCAATGAACACAGCCCCAAGGATGAGCTGGTCTTCAATCAGACCATACATCCCATGCTGTCGGGCCAGCCCGATCCCTATCGTCTGCACTTGAGCAACATCGATGTTCAGGATCTCAACAATTGCGGCTCCCCGGACGGGCGCGTGATGGGCTTTGCCCTGTCCATGACCAAGCCGAATGGAACTCATGTCGATCTTCATGACGAGGGGAGCGCACCGAAGTCGCGCGGCTGCCCGGAGCGCTATCATCTGATCGCGGTCTACTCTCCCGACCGTCATCTGGGATCACATTTCGGCGTGGCGCTCGTGGGCGTCTTCAGCCGCGGCTTCGAAGGCCCTGATCTTCGCTACATCGCCGTACCCTTTTCCTTCTAGTGCGTTTTGACACAACAGACCTGATTGCGAAAGCCCGACCTAACCATGCTCGATGAACTGGAACTCGAACGGTATGCACGTCATATCCTGTTGCGGGATGTTGGCGGAATGGGCCAGCAGAAACTGAAAGCCGCCCGCGTGCTTGTAATCGGAGCCGGTGGTCTCGGCTCGCCCGTGCTGGCCTATCTCGCCGCTGCCGGTGTCGGCACGCTCGGGGTCATCGATGATGACGTGGTGTCCCTGTCCAATCTGCAAAGGCAAATCATCCACGACACGCAAAGCGTCGACGAGCTAAAGGTTCTGAGTGCCGCCCGCAGCCTTGAGCGCATCAACCCTCATATCAGGGTCGAGATGCACCAGACGCGGCTTGACGAGACCAATGGTGCGGCGATCATCGCCCGCTATGATCTGGTGATCGACGGATCGGACAATTTCGATACCCGCTATGGCGTGGCGGACCTCTGCGAAGAAGCAGGCAAGCCTCTGATCACGGCGGCGGTCGGCCTGTTTGATGGCTCGATCACGACACTGAAACCCTATGAGAGCAATGAAAAGGGGCGTGCAAACCCGCGCTATCGCGATCTCTTCCCCAAGAAGCCCGAGCCGGGCACCATTCCCTCCTGCGCCGAAGCTGGCGTGCTGGGAGCGCTCACCGGCGTCATCGGCTCCATGCAGGCCGTCGAGGCCATCAAGGAGATTGTCGGTCTGGGCGAGGGACTTGTCGGACGGCTCCTGCTTTATGATGCCCGCTCCGCCCGCTTCGAGACGATCCGCTATCGCCGCAAGGCAGGCTGAGCGGCACTCGATCGCCTTCAGCACTACAGCATGGAGAGCAGCACCCGATCTGGCGGGCGATGACCATCCATGAAGGTCTTGATGTTGATGATGACCTTCTCGCCCATGTCGGCGCGCCCTTCCTTGGTCGCTGATCCCATGTGCGGCAGCAGCACTACGCGCTCGCAGTCGATGAGCTTGGGGTTGACCGCCGGTTCGTGCTCATAGACATCGAGCCCGGCCCCCGCAATCTCGCCGTTCAGCAACAGGCGCGTGAGGGCATTCTCGTCAATCACCTCGCCTCTCGCGGTGTTGACCAGATAGGCATCATCGCGGATCAGGTTCAGCCTGCGGGCCGACAACAGATGGTAGGTGGCCGGTGTGCGCGGGCAATGGATCGAGAGGACATCCATCCGCGCCAGCATCTGGTCGAGGCTTTCCCAATAGGTTGCCTCGAGCTCCTGCTCGATGGAATCGGGCAGTCGGCGTCGATTGTGATAGTGGATCTGCATGCCAAAGGCCTTGGCCCGCCGGGCGACCGCCTGACCGATCCGGCCCATGCCGATGATCCCGAGCCGCTTGCCCCAGATCCGGTTGCCAAGCATCCAGGTGGGCGACCAGCCGGTCCATCCCTTCTTCTCCTTGAGCACCGCCATTCCGTCGGCGAGGCGGCGCGGAACCGCCAGAATCAATGCCATGGTCATGTCGGCGGTGTCTTCGGTCAGCACGCCGGGGGTATTGGTCACCGTGATGTTGCGGGCATTGGCCGTTGCGACATCGATATTGTCGACCCCGTTGCCGAAGTTGGCGATCAGCTTGAAATTCTCGCCTGCCTGCGAAATCACATGGGAATCGATGCGATCGGTCACCGTCGGCACCAGTACATCGGCCACCTTCACCGCCTCGACCAGCTCCGCCTGGCTCATCGGCCTGTCATGCTCGTTCAGGCGCGTGTCGAACAGCTCCCGCATTCGGGTTTCCACAGCGTCGGGTAGCTTGCGGGTTACAACGACAATCGGCTTGGTTTTCGCCATAGGTTTGCCCTATTCATGCCTCAATGCACAAGCCCGTCAACGGGAGCATGCCGAAGCGAGAAGATGACGCCAGTCTGTCTTCCTCCCACCGCCTCGACCCACCAACCCGTACGTGACGAGCGCTGTGCGACTTTGGTTTGCAGCGCACAATTATCACGCCAATTCAATCAGTGGGATCGATGCTATAAGCAAAGCCGGGGTCTTGGCCAGTCATTCCATGGTTTGAGAAGATGCTCAAATATCGCTGGCTTTTTCGACGAAGGTTAAAGGAATCTTTAACGCTGCTGACTATCCTTGCGAAAAATTTTGCAAAGCAGCGAGACATAGGGACGCAACGCGCGAGATCCAGAATGAAGAAGAAACAGATCCTTGCGAAATTGATGCTGGTATTGGCCCTTCTGACGGTTATGTCCTTGCCGTCAGCCGCCCAGACAAGGGTTGGCCCGTCAGGCTTGAAGCTGCCACGCTTCGTGTCTCTCAAATCGGACCGGGTCAACGTCCGGGCTGGCCCGTCGACCGACCACAAGGTTCTCTGGATCTTCCGTCGCGCCGGGTTGCCGGTCGAGATCATCGAGGAATCTGACAACTGGCGCAAAATTCGTGACAGCGAAGGCGAGATGGGCTGGGTCTATCATTCGCTGCTGTCCGGTCGGCGCACCGCGCTGATCAGCCCTTGGCAGAGGGCAGGGACGATCGTTCCTCTGCTCCGGGAACCAAGGGAAAATACCCCCACGACGGCAAAGGCCCAGATCGGCGTTCAGGTGGATGTCAACGAATGTGCCAACGAATGGTGCGACGTCGGGGTTCAGGGCTATGAAGGCTGGATCAAGTCAAACCTGCTCTGGGGTGTCTACCCGAAGGAAGACATAGAATAGCGGACGACTGCTCCCGCGTCCTTCACCAACAGCAGACACAGCTTCGCCGTTGCTCCATTCATTCGAATGGGAACGTTCCGGACAATCAGACTTGGCAGAAAAGATCAGTTCTGGCGTTTGCGGCGCAACCGGACAACAACATCCACACGCGTGATTTCCATGCCCTCGGGCACCTTGGGCAATTCGGACACGCGCAGGCTATCCGGGATATCGACCACTTTGCCGTCTTCTTCCATGTAGAAATGGTAGTGATCGGACACATTGGTGTCAAAATAGGTCTTCGTACCTTCCACTGCGACTTCGCGCAAGAGACCGGCCTGAGTGAACTGGTGCAGCGTATTATAGACGGTCGCAAGCGAGACGGAGACATTGACCCGTTCGGCTTCCTCGTGCAGAAGCTCGGCTGAAACGTGGCGGTCGCCCTTGGCGAACAACAGTTCGGCCAATGACAATCTCTGACGGGTAGGACGCAATCCGGCGCCAACCAGCAGGTCGCGTGCGGAGCGTTTGTCGAATTTTTCCGTCTCTGGCTTCATACTCACGTCCTTGATGTCTTGCTACGCTTTGTCTCATCCGAGGCCTTTTCGAGGTCTCTGGACGAAAAATTCTTCGATAGAAGCGGGCAATACCTTCACCACTCGAGTGCAGATATAGTATTTTTTGCGGCCTTGGGCAAGTGAACTAAGGGCTTTCGCATATCGTGTGGGCCGGATTCTGCCATTTTTCTCTTCAAGGCATGCGCATGAGGCGTCAAAAATGCTGCCCGCAGGCCTCGGTGAGAGAATAAAATGCGTCCAATCACCCCTCATCCTGTGTATCACAAAGCAAACTTCTCAAAACTGCTCCTTTTTGCCGGATTTCTCTGTAGAACAAATGTTAACTTAGTTATTAGCGAGCCTAGTCCTGCCCTAAAGAAAAGGCTATAAGCAATCTCAGAAGGCGGACACGCAACGTCCGGTCGAAGTCAGGAGCGCATGTTTCCGGCTCCGACAGGGCCTTAGCCAGCAGTTGACCCGGACCCTTTCGGGTGATTGCTTTACCCCCCGCGCGAGAGACGACAACGCCGACGAAAGTCGGCGAACTGAGAAGGATAAGAGTGGAAACCGCATGGAACAGCGCCAATCCAGCTACACCTATGAAGAAATTCTGACCTGCAGTCGCGGTGAGATGTTTGGGCCGGGAAACCCCCAGTTGCCCCTGCCGCCGATGCTGATGCTGGACCGGATTACTGAAATCTCCGAGGAAGGCGGCGAATTCGACAAGGGCTTCATCCTTGCTGAGTACGACATCAACCCCGAACGCTGGTTTTTCGATTGTCATTTTCAGGGCGATCCGGTGATGCCGGGCTGTCTTGGTCTCGATGCCCTCTGGCAGATGACCGGCTTCTATCTCGGCTGGCTCGGCCTCGAAGGCAAGGGTCGCGCCATTTCCGTCGGCGAGATCAAATTCTCCGGCATGATCACCCCGACCATCAAGACCGTGCAGTATGGTGTGAACTACAAGCGCGTCATGAAGGGCCGTCTCAATCTCGGTATTGGCGACGGTTGGGTGAAGGCGGACGGAGAGACCGTGTTTATTGCCAAGGACCTTCGTGTCGGGCTGTTCAAGGACGCCTGATAAAGCGGATCTGAAAAGGTCCATGGCGGAAGGAGCAAAGGTTTTTGCCCTTCGCCATCGCCCTTCAAAAGACCGAACAGAACCGAGGGCCATGACCGCATAGGATCCTGAGGCAGGGGAGAGGAGCATCACAAAAGTCCGATGCAACCTTGTCTGGACTGGCGGTCCCGCCCAAGTAAGTCAGTAAGATTTGCGAAAAACCAAAGCGCCCCGAAATCAATAGTGAGGCCATAATTATGAAACGTGTTGTCATTTCCGGCTTGGGTATCGTCTCTTCTCTTGGGAACGACGCTGACGCCGTCACCGCATCGCTCCGGGATGCCAAATCAGGTATCTCCTTTTCCCAGGACTTTGCGGATCATGGGTTCCGCAGCCAGGTCTGGGGCGCTCCGGATATCGACACCTCCGAGCTTGTTGACCGTCGCGCCAAGCGCTTTCTGTCCAAGGGTGGTGAGTGGAACCACATCGCCATGTCGCAGGCAATTGCCGATGCGGGCCTTGAACAGGACGATATCACCAACGAGCGCACCGGTATCATCATGGGTTCTGGCGGTCCGTCCACCCAGACTGTGGTTGGCGCTGCTGACATCACGCGCAACAACGGCTCGCCGAAACGCATCGGCCCGTTCGCCGTGCCCAAGGCCATGTCTTCAACCGCGTCTGCAACCCTTGCGACCTGGTTCAAGATCCATGGCGTGAACTACTCCATTTCCTCGGCCTGCTCCACGTCGGCCCATTGCATCGGCAACGCCTATGAGCTCATCCAGATGGGCAAACAGGACATCGTCTTTGCCGGTGGCCACGAGGATCTCGACTGGACCATGTCGAACCTGTTTGACGCCATGGGCGCCATGAGCTCGAAATACAATGAAACGCCGGACAGTGCCTCTCGTGCCTTTGATGTCAGCCGTGACGGCTTCGTCATTGCAGGCGGCGCAGGCGTACTGGTGGTCGAAGAGCTGGAACATGCCAAGGCTCGCGGTGCCAAGATCTACGCCGAAATCGTTGGTTACGGTGCCACCTCCGATGGCTACGACATGGTGGCTCCGAGTGGCGAAGGCGCGATCCGCTGCATGCGTCAGGCCATGTCCACGCTTGATGGCAAGGTTGACTATATCAACTGTCACGGCACCTCGACCCCGGTTGGCGATGCTGCCGAAATGGGCGCCATCAAAACAGTCTTCGGTGACGATCAGCCCTATATCGCTTCGACCAAATCTCTGTCTGGTCATTCGCTCGGCGCTGCCGGTGCGCAGGAATCGATCTATTCGCTTCTCATGATGCAGGCTGGCTTCGTCGGCGAGTCGGCGCATATCACCAAGATTGATCCAGACTTTGCTGACATGAACATCGTTCGTGAGCGTATTGAAAAGCCGATCGATGTGGCCCTGTCCAACTCTTTCGGCTTTGGTGGCACCAACGCAACGCTGATCTTCCAGCGTTACAACGGTTAGAGGCGGGCACAGATGACCGGACTTATGCAAGGAAAACGCGGCCTGATCATGGGCGTCGCGAACGCAAACTCTATTGCCTGGGGCATCGCTCAGGCGCTTCACGCTCAGGGCGCGGAACTGGCCTTCACCTATCAGGGAGACGCGCTGGGAAAGCGTGTCAAGCCGCTGGCTGAGCAGGTCAACTCGGACATCATCTTGCCATGTGATGTCGAGGATCTTGATAGCGTCGATGCCGTCTTTGACGCCCTGAAGGAAAAATGGGGCAAGCTGGACTTCATCGTTCACGCCATCGGCTTTTCCGACAAGAATGAGCTGAAGGGTCGCTATGCTGACACCAGCCGGGACAATTTCTCCCGCACGATGGTCATCTCCTGCTTCTCCTTCACCGAGGTTGCCAAGCGCGCCGCTGACATGATGACAGACGGTGGCTCCATGATCACGCTGACCTATGCCGGTTCGATCCGTGTCATGCCCAACTACAATGTCATGGGTGTCGCCAAGGCTGCACTCGAAGCCTCGGTTCGCTACCTTGCGGCCGACTTCGGCCCATCAGGCATCCGTGTAAACGCCATTTCGGCCGGCCCCGTCCGCACCCTTGCTGGCGCAGGCATCGCCGACGCCCGCATGATGTACAATTATCAGCGGGACAACAGCCCTCTTCGCGATGTCTGCACAATCGAAGATGTCGGGGGTACGGCACTCTATCTGTTGTCCGACCTGTCGAAAAAGGTGACCGGCGAAACCCACTTTGTCGACTCCGGCTACAATTGCATTTCCATGCCGACGCTGGAAGCCTTGTCCAAACTCTACTAGTCAGAGAATGCAAGGCTCAGGCTGTTGCAACAGATGTACAAAATCAAGGAGGGCAAGGCCCTCCTTTTTTGTGCAGGGCTAAATGAAATTTAACCATTCCCATTAGCCTCAGATTCAGAGCCTGTCATGTAAGGTGGTCCGATCGCGGAACCGTCAGGCATGTTATGATCAGCTTATTGGCAAAATTTGACAGGGACACAGCACGGCACTTTGCGGCGCTGTTGGGATTGATTTCGGCCAACTTCATTGTTGCAACGGGAATCTTCGTTCTGATGGAAAGTCAGGACTCTGGTACGCTCTTTGTCGTCCAGATGTCGATGATAGCGTTGATCTCGGCGCTCTCCTGCCTGTTTCTGTTGCATTTGAACCGTGACCGGTTGAAAGCGGCCAAGGAGCTCGACAGTCTGGCAGCAACCGACAAGCTGACCAACATTGCCAACCGCGAGGCTTTTCACGATCAGCTCGAGCAGCGCGTGTCGATGAACAAGGACAAGTTTCCCTTTGCGCTGATCTGTCTCGATATCGATCGCTTCAAGGAACTCAATGCCTTTCTGGGCTATACATCCGCCGATCAGGTGCTCCAGCAGCTCGGCGAGCGTCTGGCCAAGCTGGCGACCTACGAGCGCGATGCTGCGCGACTCAGCGGCGACGAGTTTGCCCTGATGCTGCCCTACGACGGCTCCGACAGCGATCTTGAAGCCAAGATCCGCAAGGTCTTCGATTCCCTTTACAGGTCTTATGAGTGTCATAAGCAGTCCGTCGATCTGACTTATTCTGTCGGCATTACCCTGTTCCCCGATGACGCGGTAGAAGCCGAATCCCTGTTCCAGAATGCGCATTTTGCCCTTGAGCGCGCCAAGCAGGACGGTCACGACAGGATCTATTGCTACGATGATGTTGCCGATCCCAAGATGCTCGATTGCCACTTTCTGTCCCATGACATGGACCGGGCCCTGCAGGATGGCGAATTCCGGCTCTTCTATCAGCCGCAATATAGTTTTGCCAACGGCAAGCTGGCGGGCTTTGAGGCCCTCATCCGTTGGCATCATCGGGATCGCGGCATCATTTCACCTGAAATCTTCATTCCCATCGCCGAGAAGAACGGCCTGATTCTGCCCTTGTCGGATCTGATCCTCAGGATGGCCTGCGAAACAGCGAGCAAGTGGGTCAATCCCTTGAAGGTCGCGGTGAATCTTTCGCCGGTGCAGATGCAACAGTGCGAGATTCACGAACGGGTCTCAGAAATCCTGCTCGATACCGGGCTTGATCCTCATCGCCTCGAGCTTGAGGTGACCGAAAGCCTGTTCATCGATATCGATGATCGAGTTTCGACCGATCTGAAGCGTCTGCAGAAGATGGGCATCTCCATTGCCCTTGACGACTTCGGTACTGGCTATTCCTCTCTCGCCTATCTGACGAGCTTCCCGTTCGACAAGATCAAGATTGATCGCAGCTTTGTTCAGCACCTGGCGACCGACAAGAGCTCCATGGCCATCATTTCTGCCGTCATCGGCATGGGCAAGAGCCTCGACATGCGCATTACCGCCGAAGGGATTGAGGATCAGGAATCCTATGAATTGCTGCGGCTGGCCGGTGTCAATGAGGCGCAAGGTTATCTGCTCGGCAAACCAAGAGACATTTCCATTGAGCCGGGTGAAGAAATGCTGCCGCCGTCAAGGGATCTCAAGGCAATCTCCGCCTGACGACATAGCGTCTTTCACGTCTTCCCACACGCAATGGCACCGTTCGAAGGGCCGCGATCAAGTGCGCGCATCCCTCTCGGGAATGATGCCAACCAAATGGCGATACAAGGCATGGTTAAAATACAGATAATCTTAAGCGTACTGTTTGTTAACCAGTAAATTTTCCATATTCTTCAGACACTAACCGATATTGTTCAGCAAGGTTTACAACAGCTGAGTGAAATCATGCGACAGCCTTTGATGACCACAGCGTCCCTCGACCCGAAGGGCCATGCGACCATCAAGACAGCAATCTTTTTGTTGCTGATCAGTGTTGCCTTCGTCTTTTCGGGGGCATCCAATCCGCACCTGAGACAACTGTCAATTCTGGCATTTGGCGCTTTTGCAGCCTATTTCTGTCTCTATCTCGCCGTCGCCTATTCCAGACTGAGAAGCAGATACCGCGAGCATGTCAACCAGCTCAAGCACACCGACAGCCTGACCGGACTGGCAAGCCGCCAGTTGTTTCTGTCGTCCCTGTTCGAGCGTCTGAAGTCGGCTCATTTTCAGAACAAGCCTTTCGCCCTTCTGTTGGTCGATATCGATCGGTTCAAGGAGCTTGACACCATTCTGGGCTCTGAAAACGGTGATCTCCTGCTGCAGGAATTTGCCTCTCGCCTGAAGCATTTTCAGAAAGAGACTGCGCTGGTAGCGCGATTGTCAGGCAACGAATTCGCGATCATTCTGGAGGAAAGGGGGCCAAGCTCGACATTTGAGCAGCGTATCCAGATCCTTCATGCCTATCTCAAGCAGCCCTATCGCTTTCATGGCCGCCCGATCGATATCACCGTATCAGGCGGCTTCGTTCTTTTCCCCGAACATGGCTATCGGGCCGGGGCTCTGTTGCAACAGGGCAAGATGGCGCTTCTGCGCGCCAAGCAGGAAGGACGCGACCAGATCTGTCGTTTTGAGCAGCGACAGGATGTGCGCGCCCACATGGACCATCAATTGTCGCAGGAAATGGGCAAGTCGATTGCCCAAAAGGAATTCCATCTCCATTTCCAGCCGCAATTTTGCACCCAGACCGGCCGTCAGACCGGCTTTGAGGCCCTCATGCGCTGGGATCATCCCAGCCGCGGCTGGGTGTCTCCCGGTACCTTCATTCAAATCGCCGAGCGCAACGGCATGATCCTGCCCCTGTCTGAATTCGCCTTGCGCGAATCCTGTCGCCGGGCAGCCAGTTGGAAGCAGCCCCTGCGAGTGGCGGTCAACCTGTCGCCGATCCAGTTCAAGAAGACGGATCTGGTCAAGACGGTGAAAAGGATCCTGAACGAGACTGGTCTCGACCCACGTCGCCTCGAGCTTGAGGTCACCGAGAGCCTGTTCATCCAGACCAGTCAGCGCACCATCGACACGCTGCGTCAGCTGCGCGAGATGGGTATCACCATCGCGCTTGATGATTTCGGTACGGGCTATTCGTCTCTCAGCTACCTCTCTGCTTTTCCCATCGACAAGATCAAGATTGATCGCTCCTTTGTCAGCGATCTGTCTCAGGGCAGCGGCAATATGGCAATCGTTTCCGCGATGATCGGCATCGGCAAGAGCCTTGATATCGAAATCCTTGCTGAAGGCATCGAGGACAAGGAAACCCTCGAAATGCTGCGCATTGCCGGTTGTCATGAGGTGCAGGGATTCCTGCTTGGCCGTCCAAGGGATCTGGATGCCGAACCCGGGTTTGAAATGACCGAGCCCGAACCGAGCGCCGAAACCACAAAACTCAAATTGATCAAGAACAAGAGCCTGTGCGCCTGAATACCCGGTGCCGGTCGCCTCAGAATTGAAAAAGGCCCGTCAGCGAACTGACGGGCCTTTTCCTTGTCTCGTTTCAAGCGAGCGGGTGCTCGTGAAAGGCTTATTCGCCTTTTGGCTCCTGCTTGATTTCTTCGCCGGTTTCCTGATCAACGATCTTCATGGACAGGCGGACCTTGCCGCGCTCGTCAAAGCCCAGAAGCTTGACGAAGACGCTGTCGCCTTCCTTGACCACGTCGGTGACCTTGTTGGTCCGGGCCGGGGTCAGCTGCGAGATGTGTACGAGGCCATCGCGCGCGCCGAAGAAGTTGACGAAAGCGCCGAAATCGACAGTTTTTACGACTTTGCCCTTGTAGATCTCGCCCACTTCCGGCTCGGCCGCAATGGATTTGATCCAGTTGACAGCAGCGGTGATCGCAGCGCCATCAGAGGAGGCAACCTTGATGATGCCGTCGTCGTTGATGTCAACTTTCGCGCCGGTTTTCTCAACGATTTCGCGGATGACCTTGCCGCCGGAACCGATGACTTCACGGATCTTGTCGACAGGGATCTGCAGGGTTTCGATGCGCGGTGCAAATTCACCAACTTCCGAGCGGGCTTCGCCAAGAGCTTTGCCCATTTCGCCCAGAATATGAAGACGACCGCCTTTTGCCTGCTCCAGAGCGACCTGCATGATCTCTTCGGTGATGCCGTCGATCTTGATGTCCATCTGCAGCGAGGTGATGCCTTCAGACGTACCGGCAACCTTGAAGTCCATGTCGCCGAGGTGATCTTCGTCACCAAGGATGTCGGACAGAACTGCGAACTTGTCGCCTTCCTTGATCAGACCCATGGCGATACCGGCAACAGGTGCCTTGAGCGGAACGCCAGCGTCCATCAGGGCCAGAGAGGTACCGCAAACGGTTGCCATGGAGGACGAACCGTTGGATTCGGTCACTTCGGACACGACACGCAGGGTGTAGGGGAATTCATGATGAGCCGGAAGCATCGGATGCACGGCGCGCCATGCCAGTTTGCCATGACCGATTTCGCGGCGTCCCGGAGAACCCATGCGGCCAGCTTCACCCACGGAATAGGGAGGGAAGTTGTAGTGCAGCATGAAGGTTTCTTTGTAGGTGCCGGAAAGGCTGTCGACGAACTGCTCGTCGTCACCGGTACCGAGCGTTGCCACGACCAGCGCCTGGGTTTCACCACGGGTGAACAGGGCGGATCCATGGGTACGGGGCAGGGAACCAACTTCAGAGGTGATCTGACGGACGGTCTGGAGGTCGCGACCGTCGATGCGGCTGCTGGTTTCGATGATCTGGCCGCGAACGATTTTCGCTTCGGCTTTCTTGAACAGATCACCGACAACAACGCTGTCAGCTGCATTTTCGTCTTCGGGGTTGCAGAGCGTTTCGAAGACTTTTGCTTTCACTTCGTCGATGGCAGCGTAGCGTTCGGTCTTGGCAGCGATCTTGAAGGCAGCAGACAGGCCTTCGCCAGCGATCTCTTCAACCTTGGCAGCCAGCTCGGAGTAATCCGGCATGGAGAATTCACGCGGTTCCTTGGCAGCTTTCTCGGCGAGCTTGATGATCGCTTCGATAACCGGCTGGAAGCCACGGTGGCCGAACATCACAGCGTCGAGCATGGTCTTTTCGCTCAGGTTCTGCGCTTCGGATTCCACCATCAGAACAGCGTCGGTGGTACCGGCAACGATCAGGTCGAGCTTGCTGTCTTCCATCTGGTCGATGCGCGGGTTCAGAACGAACTCGTCATTGATCAGGCCAACGCGAGCGCCGCCGATCGGACCCATGAAGGGAACGCCAGAGAGGGTCAGGGCAGCAGATGCTGCGACCATGCTGAGCACGTCCGGATCATTTTCCAGATCGTGGCTGAGCACGGTGATGATGACCTGGGTTTCGCATTTGTAGCCTTCAACGAACAGCGGACGGATCGGACGGTCGATGAGACGGGAAACAAGGGTTTCCTTCTCGCTCGGACGGCCTTCACGTTTGAAGTAGCCACCGGGGATCTTGCCGGCTGCGTAGGCTTTTTCCTGATAGTTGACGGTCAGGGGGAAGAAATCAAAGCCGGGTTTCGGCTGCTTTGCGGATACAACGGTCGCAAGAACGGTAGTGCCACCCAGGCTGGCGACAACGGCGCCATCGGCCTGACGGGCAATCTTGCCGGTCTCGAGGACCAGCTTTTCGCCGCCCCATTCGATTTCTACACTTTGAATATCGAACATTCATATGTCCTTTCTTGAATGCCGGAACCGGATTCGGATAATCCGGAGGCACGAATTTTCAGTTTCTCACGGGCAAGACAACGAGGGGCTCAACGCCTGTCTTTTGAAGACGGGAAAGCCGCTGGCAATCCTGCCTGTGAGGGATGTGAATCACCGTCCCCCGCCGGGGGATCGATTCTGTTTAGCCACTCTGGTCACCATGTGCCAGAGCAGCGGGCGGGTTTCCCCGCCGGAATGGCGTCAAACGACGTCTCAATTGAGATGAAACGCGCTCTTGGCAATGAGCAAGGTCCCGATTGCAGAGTTTCTAGAGGAGAGCAAAGGGGACAGGCTATATCAAAAACGCGGCGACCACCCGGCCACCGCGTTTTTATCAGCTTATCGACGCAGGCTCAGTCGAGTGATCAGGTCCTGGTAACGTGGCTCGTCTTTTGCTTTGACATAGTCAAGCAGCTTACGGCGCTGGGAAACCAGTTTGAGAAGGCCGCGACGCGAGTGGTTATCTTTCTTGTGAGACTTGAAGTGCTCAGTCAGATTGTTGATCCGCTCGGTCAGAACAGCGACCTGTACCTCGGGGGAACCGGTGTCGCCGTCTTTGGTGGCAAATTCTTTGATCAGTTCTTGCTTGCGTTCAGCAGTAATCGACATCGGGGTCTCCTATTCGATTGGCTGGTCATCGCCGCCAAAGACGGGTGGATGATCAGGCAGGTTGAAAACACGCCTCGGCCAGAGTTCCCCTTCGACAATTTCACAGATGGCCACGAGCATGCCTGCATTCATGGCGGAAGCGTAACCGTCGATCGGGGCGTCTTGTCCACGCAGCAGCACCGATTGTCCTCGGCGCAGTCTTGCTGCGGCATTCCTGTTGATGGCCAGAGCCGGGATGTCGTCCAGCGCGGTCTCTACAGGAAGCAAGGCATTGGCGAGCCCGGATCGTTGTCCAGCCTCGCCGGGCGCACTATGGCTCAAGCTTTCCAGATCGTCCAGCGAAATCAGCATTTCCTCACTGAATGGCCCGGAAATGAGCCGACGCAGGGCCACAACGTGGCCGCGCGTTCCCAAATGTCGCCCAATATCGCGCGCAAGCGACCTGACATAGGTCCCTTTCGAGCATTCGGCGACAAAAACAGCGGTATCCTCATCGGGGCATTCGATGAGTTCCAGATGATGTACATCGATGGGGCGGGCGGCGAGTTTTACCTCTTCCCCGTCCCGCGCCAGATCATAGGCGCGTTCGCCGTTGACCTTGATGGCGGAGAAAATCGGCGGCACCTGCATGATGGTGCCGGTGAAGTGATCAAGACAGGCTTCGATCTCTTCCTCGGTCGGCCGGTGCGCAGAGCTGTCGATCAGTTCGCCTTCGGCGTCGTCCGTGGCGGTTTCCTCGCCCCAGCGCACCGTGAATTCATATTCCTTTGATCCATCCATGACAAAGGACACCGTCTTGGTGGCCTCGCCAATGGCGATGGGCAGACAGCCGGTCGCCAGAGGGTCGAGCGTGCCCGCGTGTCCTGCCTTCTTGACGTTGAAAATGCGCTTGATGGCGCCCACAGCCTGCGTTGAGGTCATGTTGAGGGGCTTGTCGAGAGCGATCCAGCCGTGAACGTCGGTTCGGCGCTTGGCGCGGAACTGCTGTTTCTTCTTTTTCGGCTGCTGCTCAACGTCATCGGAGCGCGGGGCCGCGCCCTCTTCGAACTGTTCCGTCATGGTCGCTATCCCTCAGTCCTTGTCAGCATCCTGATCGTCCTCGTCATCGTCATGGTGCAAGTCTCGCTGCACCTGGGGCGAATTGAGCAACGCATCGATACGCGAGGCCTCGTCAAAGGTCTCGTCATAGCGGAAACGAAGGTCCGGGGTGTGCTTCATCGTCAGATCGCGTCCAAGGCGGCCGCGCAGAAACTTCTTGTGGCTGTTGAGGGCGTCGACGATTGCCTTTTCCTTGCCCGGTGCGCCAAGCGGCATGACAAAGGCCGTGGCAAGGGTGAGGTCAGGGCTCATGCGCACTTCGGGGATCGAAATCACGTGGGCTTCGAGAAGCTCGTCGATGATTTCACCGCGTGTGAGGCATTCGGATAGGGATTTGCGAACCAGTTCGCCGACGCGCAACTGGCGTTGGGACGACATGCCGCCGCCCTTGCGAGAACTCCGTCTCATTTCATTTCATCCAATCAGCTAGGCAGCGTCGGGATTGGACCGTGCGCCACCAGATTTCTCAAAGGTCGCCGGGCGACCGTCTTATAGCAAGCCATGCCACAGACCTAGGCCACGAAAAGGGCAACAATGTGGGAAGCTTTAAAGCAAAAGCGGCAAAGGTCAAAGCCGGTGCTTCGACCTTTGCCAGATTTGGTTAAGGTTTCGCGCTCATCAGAGCGAGCGGGCGATCTCTTCGACGCGGAAGCATTCGATCTGGTCACCCTGACGGAGATCCTGATAATTCTCGAACGCCATGCCGCATTCCTGACCGACATGCACTTCCTTGACTTCGTCCTTGAAGCGCTTGAGGGTCGAGAGTTTGCCGGTGTGGATCACGACATCGTCGCGCAGCAGGCGAACGCCCGTTCCACGTTCCACGACGCCTTCGGTCACACGGCAACCGGCAACCTTGCCGACCTTGGTGATGTTGAAGACTTCGAGGATTTCGGCGTAACCGATGAAGGTTTCGCGAACCTCTGGGCTGAGCATGCCGGACATCGCTGCTTTCACATCATCGGTCAGATCGTAGATGATGTTGTAGTAGCGGATTTCGACGCCCTTCTGTTCAGCGGCCAATTTCGCCTGCGCGTTGGCACGGACGTTGAAGGCAATGATCGGAGCACCAGAGGCAGAAGCCAGCGTCACGTCGGATTCGGTCACACCGCCAACGCCTGCATGCAGGATCTGGGCGGAAACCTCGTTGTTGCCGATAGCTTCCAGAGCGCCAATGATGGCTTCCACAGAGCCCTTCACGTCGCCCTTGATGACCAGCGGGAAGGACTGGCTGTCGCCGCTCTCCTTCAGGTTGGTCAGCATCTGTTCCAGCGAACCGCGGTTTGCCTTCGCAGCAGCAAGATCCTTGTTCTTGCGGATACGATAGTCCGTGATTTCGCGAGCGCGGCCTTCGGTCTCGACGACTGCAAACGGGTCACCGGCGTTCGGGGCCGCGTCAAAGCCGAGGATCTCGACAGGCTTGGAAGGCTCTGCAAAGTCCACCTTTTCGCCCTGATCGTCGAGCAACGCACGCACTTTGCCCCACTGTTCGCCAGCGACAACAATGTCACCGACCTTCAGCTGGCCATTCTGCACCAGCACGGTGGCAACCGGGCCACGGCCCTTGTCGAGCTTGGCTTCGACCACGATGCCGTCAGCTTCGCGATCCGGGTTGGCTTTCAGTTCGAGCATTTCGGACTGCATCAGGATGGCTTCAAGCAGGCCGTCAAGATTGAGCTGTTCCTTGGCGGACACTTCAACCTCAAGAACCTCACCACCCATGCTCTCCACGAACACATTGTGCTGAAGGAGTTCGTTGCGGACCCGGAACGGATCAGCAGCAGGCAGGTCGATCTTGTTGACTGCCACGATGATCGGAACCCCTGCCGCACGGGCATGGTTGATGGCTTCGATGGTCTGCGGCATCACACCGTCATCGGCAGCAACAACCAGCACCACGATATCGGTCGATTGTGCACCACGCGCACGCATCTCGGTAAAGGCAGCGTGGCCCGGCGTATCGATGAAGGTGATCTTCTGACCGTCCTGTTCGACCTGATAGGCGCCGATATGCTGGGTGATCCCGCCGGCTTCGCCTTTCACCACGTTAGCGTGGCGGATGGCGTCGAGCAGCGAGGTCTTGCCGTGGTCGACGTGGCCCATGATGGTAACCACTGGCGGACGGTTCTGCAGGCTTTCCGCAGAATCCTGCTTGTCGAACAGACCCTCTTCCACATCGGCTTCGGAGACGCGTTTCACAGAGTGACCCAGTTCCTCGGCCACCAGCTGCGCGGTATCCGCATCAAGCACGTCGACGGTTTTGACCATCATGCCCTGCTTCATCAGGATCTTGATTACGTCAACCGCACGTTCGGTCATGCGCTGTGCAAGTTCCTGAACCGTGATGGTTTCCGGAATGACGACCTCACGGAAGACCTTTTCGCGCTGGGTATCATGCTGTGATCCCTTCTGCTTGGCGCGCCGACGACGCATAGAAGCCAGAGACCGTTCACGCTGCTCCTCTGCATTGAGGGCGTTGGTCAGAGTCAGCTTGCCACGACGGCGTTCATCGGTGCGCGGCTTGGCAGGAGCAACACGGCTCGGCTCTTCCGGACGCGGGCGCTTCAGAACAGGTTTGAGGGTCTTGACGCCCGGCTTGCCATCGGCAGTGCGGTCAGCAACAGGCGGTTCAAAGGCCACACCACCACCGGTGCGGTTGTTGTTGTTGTTGCCCTGTCCGGCTGGACGAGGCGCACGATCGGTACGAGGCCGCTCGGTCCGTTCGCCAGGAGCGCGATGAGAGCGTTCCCCGCGGCGGGGACCGTCTTCGCGTTCTGCGCGGTCGTGACGAAGCGGGCGACCCTGATGGTCCTTGCCGTCCTCGCGTGCAGCGGCGCCATCACGGGCACGGTGCGGCCTTGCCGTCTCTGCAGGAGCTTCAGCGCTTTTGGCTTCTTCGGGCTCGGCAGCAGGCTTGCTTGCTTCCGCCTCGTGAGCCTTGCGTTCTTCTTCGGCCCGGGCTGCATCTTCCACAGCCTTGCGCTTGGCATCTTCTTCAGCCTGACGTTTTGCCTCTTCCTCGGCCTGGCGGCGAGCTTCGGCTTCAGCCTTGCGTTTGACTTCCTCTTCCTTCTTGCGCACTTCCATTTCGCGCGCGCGGGCTTTCGCCGCCTCAAGAGCCTGCAGGCGCTTGGCGTTTTCCGAGGAGGTCAGATTGCGCTGGCTGGAGGCATTGCCACCCTGGGCACCACCGCCATTGTTCTGTCGGTTGTTGCGCTGGCCGGACCGCTGACCCTTGCCACCGCCTTTACCCTGACCGCCACCCTGAGACTGATTGGCTCCACGGCCTTCAGCACCCTGACGGGCCTGAGGCTGGGATGCCGGTGCATCAGGTGCAGGCTGGGCCGCCGGAGACGAGCCCTCACTCTTGGCTGCCGGTTTGGCTTCGCCAGGTGCGGTGAAGCGGCGTTTGCGCTTCTCGACAACAACGGCCTTGGAGCGGCCATGCGAAAAACTCTGTCGCACAGTCCCCTGACCCACGCTCTTGCCCAGAGAGAGAGTCTTTTTCTCAGATGGGCCGTTGTTGTTGTCGTTGCTGTTTTCGTTGCTCATATCTCGGTCAATATCCTTCGTTGCCTCCCTCGGAGGCGTGGGCAGCGGACCGCTCTGGTAACGCGCTGCCTGAATCTCGTTTGTGTGGCCGCAGATAGGTTTCCAGCATTGCGACCTGTTTGAGAAAGCTCTTGCTGGCAGACCCTGCCAGCAAAGCTGCATGTACCACATTGCCCTGACCCAGGGCTGCGCTGAGAGCCTCGGCGCTGAAACGGCGAATTACCGGCAATTCACCATCGCTGCCATATCGGCGCCGCACCGCCTGGGCCAATTTTTTCTGTCCATCCTCTGCGGCATCGGCCGCGTGCAAGAGGCCTTTCGCCTCACCCTGTGCAATCGCGCTTTCGACCTTGGCAAATCCGGTTAGGATCTGACCTGCCTTGCGTGTCATGGACAGCGAGGAAAGACAAGCACTTTCCATCTGTCCGGCGATCAAATCAGCCAAGCCGTCGTCGCATTGCACTTTTTGTTTGAAACCCCGGGCAAAGAGGCCTTTCTGAACGGCCTGCTCGACGGTTTCATAGCGAGCCATCACCCAGACACCCCGTCCGGGTAATCGCATCTTGAGATCCGGAACCACCTGTCCATCCGGCGCCATGACAAAACGGACCATGTCTGCCTTGGGAAGGACATCCCGCGTGACCAGGCATTGTCTGGTCGTCTCTTCGCTCTTACGCGGCACGGTTTATCCTTTCCTGCCCGATTTTGTCAAATCCGTAGGCCAATTGGCGGCAAGATTCCGTCTTCAGGCCTTCTCTTCAACAGATTCGACGCTTTCGGAGACAACTTCGCCCTCGGCGTCGTCCTCTGCCTCACTCGCCTCCATCTGTTCATATTCGGCTGCCTCTTCCTCGCTGAGCAGCTCGGATGGATCGATCCAGCCTGCAGCAACGCGGGTCAGCATGACGATGTCTTCGGCTTCCTGACGGGAAATGTCGAAGTCGGACAGGGCGCCCTTGAAGCGCTTGACTTCGCCATTCTGCCGTTCGGTCCAGCCAACCAGGTCGTCCGTGGCGCAACCGGCAAGATCCTCGATGGTCTTGATGTCGTCCTTGCCGAGGGCAACCAGCATGCCAAGGGTCAGGCCGGAGATCTCAAGAAGATCGTCGGATACGCCAAGCGCGATGCGTTCGTCGTTGAGCTTGGCGGCTTCCGCCTCGAGATATTCGTTGGCGCGCGCCTGCAGCTCCTGAGCGGTTTCCTCGTCAAAGCCTTCGATGTCAGCCACTTCGCTCAGGTCCACATAGGCGACTTCCTCGATCGAGGTGAAGCCTTCGGAGGCGAGCAGCTGCGCAACGATATCATCCACATCCAACGCATTCATGAACAATTCGGCGCGTTCGTTGAATTCCTTCTGGCGACGCTCGGATTCTTCTTCTTCGGTCATGATGTCGATGTCCCAGCCGGTCAGCTGGGAAGCAAGACGCACATTCTGGCCACGACGGCCGATTGCCAAAGACAACTGGTCGTTGGGCACCACCACTTCGATGCGCTCGCTGTCTTCATCAAGCACGACCTTGGCCACTTCGGCAGGCTGCAGCGCGTTGACGATGAAGGTGGCGGGATCTTCGGACCACGGGATGATGTCGATCTTCTCACCCTGCAGTTCGTTCACCACCGCCTGAACGCGGGAGCCTCGCATACCGACACAGGCACCGACCGGGTCGATCGAGCTGTCGGAAGAAAGCACGGCGATCTTGGCGCGTGAGCCGGGGTCGCGGGCAACCGATTTGATGGTGATGATGCCATCATAGATTTCCGGGACTTCCTGTGCAAACAATTTCGCCATGAACTGCGGATGGGTCCGGGACAGGAAGACCTGCGGCCCACGCTGTTCGCGGCGGACGTCATAGATGATGGCGCGAATGCGGTCGCCGGGGCGGAAGGCCTCACGGGCGATCAGCTCGTCGCGGCGTACGATGGCTTCGCTGCCCGACAGATCGACGGTGACGTTGCCATATTCCACGCGCTTGACCTGTCCGTTGACGATTTCATTCAGACGGTCCTTGAATTCTTCGTACTGGTGATCGCGTTCTGCTTCGCGCACTTTCTGCACGATGACCTGCTTGGCAGACTGTGCGGAGATGCGGCCGAATTCCAGTGGCGGCAACAGGTCGGCGATGGTGTCGCCAAGCTTGGCTTCCGGATGCTTCACCTGCGCATCGACCAGAGCGATCTGGGTCGAATAATCCTCCACGACCTCAACCACTTCCAGAAGGCGCTCAAGCCGGGTCTCACCGGTGCGCGGATTGATGGTCGCGCGGATATCGGTTTCCTGACCATAGCGGGAATGAGCCGCCTTGCGGATGGCGTCTTCCATGGCGCCAATCACGATCATCCGATCAATCGATTTTTCTCGCGCCACGGCATCTGCGATTTGCAGAAGCTCAAGACGGTTTGCACTGATGGCCATCGTCAGCGTCTCCTATTCTTGCCTGTCAGCCGCGTCTTCCTCAAGTTCTGCGGCATCATCTACCGGCTGCGCTTTCAGCGCCAGCTCCAGCAATTTGTCATTCATTACCAGTTTTGCCTCGGACAAGTCCGTAAGAGGCACCCGCACGTTGGGATCGCTTCCCTGCGGTGCATCAGGCAGTACAATCTTCAGGTCTTCTCCATCGACCCCGTCGAGCATGCCGCGATAGCGGCGGCGCCCGTCGATGGGGACCGACAATTCGATTTTTGCTTCATGGCCAGCCCATGCAACAAAGTCGCGCCGGCGAACCAGCGGACGATCAACGCCCGGAGAGGAAATCTCCAGATTATACTCGCCGTCGATCGGGTCTTCCACGTCAAGCACGGGAGAAACGGCCTTGCTGACAGCCTCGCAGCCATCAATCGACATGGTACCATCCGTGGCTTCGGCCATGATCTGCACCGTGCAGCCATGCTGTCCGGTAATCCTGACACGCACCAGATCAAACCCGAGATCGATGATCACCGGCTCGACGATGCTGGCGATCCGGGCTTCAAGTCCCTTCTCGCCGAAAAGCCGCGGCTCTTGCCCTGCTTCCATTTGACTGCTTTCTGCCATGAGGAAAGCCTGTCTCCATTCGCTGGCGTCCCTGCCATCAAACAGCTGGGCGCACTCACATCATTGTGGGTCAGCCTGCGCACCTGCTCTCGTCAGGACGAGGCAAGTGGGGCTCAACCCGCTTGGACCGGTTTCAGATTGTCTCCCTAAAAGGCCAGTGACCGCAAAGGCACCATCGACCCGATCCACTCTTTTTACCAGACTTTGCTGCGAAAACGCAGTGTTACAAACAAAAAAGAGCGGGTCCGGTTGGCCCACTCTAAACAGCAAGTCTAGATTTTGAGGAACTATTACACCAGTTTGATGGGTAAATGCAAGACTTGTCTTGCCTGCCTCGAGATCTATTTGCGCCGGAAGGTCAGATAATGCGGTCTGCGCCCTTCGCGAAATGCTTTTTCTTCATAGCGGGTTGTTTGCCAGTCCGGCCATGCTTCAAGTCGTTTTTCCGGTGTGGCATCAATCTCTTCAAACGCATCGAAACGCTCGACATGGTTCAGCGTCCAGTTGACATAGGGTTCGATATCGGAGGCAAAGCGGAACAGGGCACCCGGTTTGAGAACGCGGATGAAGCGCTCGAGATTGGCGTCCGAGACAAAGCGCCGCTTCCAGTGGCGCTTCTTGTGCCAAGGGTCTGGGTAGAGTAGGAATAGCCGGTCAAGGGACGCGGTGGGCAGCCAGTCGAGAATATGGGCCGCATCTTCGTCATAGACGCGGATGTTGCCGACATCCTGCTCGCGCATCTGCACAAGTGCCTTGACCACGCCATTGACGAACGGCTCGCATCCGATCAGGCCGACGTCCGGGTTCGATTTCGCCTGCCGAACGATATGCTCACCACCACCAAATCCGATTTCCATCCAGATCTCTGCCGGTTTGTGAGCGAACAGCGACGCTACATCGTCGACGGGTCTGGCTGGATTGAGACTGATCCGGGGCAACAGGTCATCCATCAGGGCCTGCTGTGTCGGGCTGATCGGCTTGCCCTTCCGGCGACCGAAGAAGGCCGTCGCGATCGGTTCATCAAGGAGACGGGACTGGGACGGACGGAACCGTGGTTTGTCGTTGGTGGCAGAAGTCATGGGCGTGTTGGATCTTGCTTGACGGATCGATCTTGCCTCAAGGGCGGCTGTGGTCTCGGTCTTTAGCCCAGAGGAGAGAGCATAATCAAGAGCAATCAGGACCGTTCGGACATGCAAAGACCGGAAGACGGGGGCATCTTCCGGTCAAATCAGAACGGCGAGTTCTGCAAAGCTGAATTTCGAACATTGTCGAAAGGGGGAGGATCAGCTTTCTGCGTGTTCGCCTGCGATCTCGCGAACCAGTTCGACAATCTTGCGCCGTACTTTCTGGTCCTTGATCTGAACAAAAGCTCGGTTGAGCTGAAGTCCTTCGGAAGAAGACAGAAAATCGATTACGTAGTTTTCAGATTTCGATTCAGCAAGGCCGGCAGCTTCCTGAGGAGTGCCAGGCGCATCTTCAAAGAAGAAGGACACAGGTACTTCCAGCACGGTAGCAATATGCTGCAGACGGCTGGCGCCGATGCGGTTCGTGCCTTTTTCGTACTTCTGGATCTGCTGGAATGTAATACCGAGGTGCTCGCCCAATTTTTCTTGGCTCATGGAGAGCATCATCCGACGGAGCCGAACGCGACTCCCTACATAGACGTCGATCGGGTTTGGTGCTTTTTTACTGGCCATTTGGCTCTCTTTTATATTGTGGCGCCAGTTGATTGTGACAACTTTGATGTGCGCCGCTGGTTTTAGATCACGAGTTCCGCTGCTCGAGTTTCTCACCCTCCTGGGCGCTTATGATTGTATATTGCGCTTTCCGCTTTAGCGATGGAGGTTGTGCAATAGTGCCGTGTATTGCCTATATTTGTCAATTCGTCCTGTCAATCCTTACGGAATTTTATGGATATACTTATAGTTGCTAAAATTATTAATGCACAAATTGTAAAGAAAATAAGGTTGCCAAATTGCGAATAAATAGTCGACGACAGTTTGCTCGGAGTTTTGGTCTGCACTACTCCTTCAGTTCCCAGATTAAGTTGCTTCAACACGCGCCCACGTCCATCGATAACAGCGGAAATGCCTGTATTCGCAATGCGTAACAGAGGCAATCCAGTTTCCACCGCGCGCATCTTGGCAATATGCAGATGTTGCCAAGGACCAATGCTGTTACCAAACCATGCATCATTGGTAACGTTAACGATGATGTCGGCGCCATCGACACGCTTCAACAACTCTCCGGAGAATGCGACTTCGAAACAAATCAGTGGAAGAATGTTCCCCAGCTTGGAATCTTCTAGAAAAATACCTTTCGTTCCGCTTGTAAAACCTGATTTCTGCGCGGCCAACTGTTCCAAACCCATTTTTGCCAGCAGAGATTGCATGGGCAGATACTCGCCAAACGGGACAAGGTGGAGCTTGTCGTAGGCGGCAAGGATCGTCCCGTCCGTCCCGAGCTGATACACGGAGTTGTAGATTTCATCCGCCAGACGAAGCTCCGGATCGCGCCGCAAGGCCCCGGTTACAAGACCGGCCCCCGGTGGCAAAGAGGATTTGATGGCAGCGAGCGCTCCAGATTGCTCCATCAGGAAGAAGGGAAGCGCTGATTCTGGCCAGAATACCATGTCGACCGGCTCGACAGGCGTATCCGCAGCATCAAGCGAGGTCAGGGCCAGAAGTCGATTGAAAATCCAGGACCGGTTCTCGAACTTCCACTTTTCGGTCTGCGGAATGTTGGGCTGCACCAGACGGACAGTCGGGGCAGCTTCGGCAATCGTCGTGGGCAGGCTCGTGCGGTAAAAGCCGAAACCCAGCTGAGCCAGAAACAGCACACAGATAACACCGGCGAGCATCCTGCCAAGCGAGCGGAAACGGGCTTCACTGACAAGGCAGACCGGCAACGCAAACAGAATGACGGAAAACAGCGCCATCGTGTTTGGGCCAACGACAGAAAGCGCCTGCATCATGATGTCATTCGAGACGAGGGCGGGCCCGAAACCGCCCCAGGGAAGTCCGGTGAAGACAACGCCGCGCAACCACTCCACGAGAGCCAGCAGAAGTCCCAGCCAGAGGATGCGGTGCGGGGAGGCTGACCAGACATAGGCACTCAATCCGGTTGCAAGTCCCCAGAACAGCGCCAGCCCGGCCGGAAGAACAACCACCGCCAATGGCATGGCCCAGGCGTACTTGTCAGCTTCCACCAGAAAGGCCGCACCGAGCCAGTAGAAGGTGCAAAGGAAAAAGCCGAACCCGAACATCCAGCCAACGCGCGCCATGCTGAAGGCGGCCTGCCGGACAGACTGGCCAAGCGAAGCAGAATCGAGCAGCCACACAAGAACCGGCACCGACAGCCACAAAAGCGGAAACCACCCGAAGGGAAACTGCGCAAAGCTCGCAAGAATGCCGGCGATGAAGGCCACAGCCAGTCTGCGCCATCCATCCATCAGCAAAAGGGTGGAAACAAAAAAGGGCATAGGGTGCTTGTCGAATCAGGGTTCCAACGGATTTATGGTCAACAAGCGCCACATCTCCTGCCAAGGTCAAGTGCCCGTGCCCTGTTTTGGGCAACAAACTGGCTCCATGTCTCGTCGCGACCGGATGGCCGCAACAGAAACGGAGCGGGCAAAAGGATCACGTGTGATCGTCTGCCGGGGCTTCCGGGCTGGCATTGGCCTCTTCGGGGTGGGCAGCACCTTGTGGCTCGTCGGTTGCGGAGCGTGTCAGGGCGACAGGACGCTTGATCGGCTTTTTCGTGGGTTTGAGCCGGATCTTGACGCGACGGATGCGCCGCCGGTCCGCTTCCATGATTTCAAATTCGAGACCCTCGGACACTGAGATCAGCTCGCCGCGAACAGGAATGCGACCGATCAATGTGAAGATGAAACCGCCCAGGGTGTCCACGTCATCACGGTCCTCCTCATCGATGGGCAGCGGAACGCCGATGGTTTCGACCACATCGTCAAGATCGGCCTTGGCATCGGCGATGAACAGGTTCGGGCCTGCCTCGGCGATGAAAACCTCGCTCTCGTCGTCGTGCTCGTCCTCGATGTCGCCAACGACCGTTTCCACCACATCCTCAAGGCTGACAAGCCCGTCCGTGCCGCCATATTCATCAATGACCAGTGCCATCTGGGTGCGTGCAGCCCGCATGCTGGCCATCAGGTCAACCGCAGGCATGGAGGGGGGGACGAACAGAACGTCACGAATGAGACCGAGATCCTTGAGAGGACGGTCAAGATCCACATTGTCAAGATTTCCAGGCCGGTTGCTGGCCGCGGGTTCATCGGATTGCTCTTCTGCTCGATCATTAGATGCGGCGTCTGCTCCTTCCATGGAATCGAGCGCGGAGCTGCCCTCGCGGCTATCCTCGACAGGGCCGATGCCGCTCTCCTGGGTCATCAGGCCGAGCACATCCTTGATGTGAACCATACCCACCGGATCATCGAGAGTTTCCCGATAGACCGGAAGACGGGAGTGTCCCACATCCTCATAGACGGCAAGCAGAGTGCCAAGGGAAATATCATGCTCGACCGCATCAATGTCCGCGCGCGGTACCATCACGTCGTCGACGCGCATTTCCCTCAGCGCCAGAATGTTGCGGAGCATCGCCTTTTCTTCGGCGGAAAAGGCATCATCGCCACTCTCTTCGGCCAGAGCGCCTTCCATCTGCGTTCTGAGCGAGGTGTTGGGGAGTTTGGCGACAAAGCTTTGCGTGAGGCGCTGGAGCCAGCTGCCTTCGTGAAGGGATGTCTCGCCGTTTGATTGGGCGTTCGAAGACGCGGCAACAGCGCTGCCGTTCATGTGGGAGGAAGCCGGTTGAGAAGGGTCAGGGTCGTTCATCGTGTTTTGGCGCTCATGCTATCGCTGCGCCCTCAATCCAAAATCCTGGCCGATTATGCGGCCAAACAGGGTGGCATCAATGGACAGCGCGGGAGAAACGCAAGTCCGTCGGTCAATCCAGCATGTCCGAAACGACCGTACCCTCATAAGGGTTTTCAAGGCCCAGCTGCGCAAGGATGGCGATTTCAACGCTTTCCATCTTGTCTGCTTCATCGGACTCTATGTGATCGTAACCAAGCAAATGTAAGAAACCATGAATACAGAGATGTGTCAGATGAGCCGAGATTGCAAGTCCCATTTCATCGGCTTCTCGCAAAATGGTCTCATAGGCGAAAACCACGTCTCCGAGCATGGGGCCAAAGACCTCTGCATCTTCATCCTGAGGAAAGGACAGCACGTTGGTTGCCTTGTCCTTGCCGCGGTGCTCTGCATTGAGCACCCGGATCGCCTCATCGTCCACGAACACCAGCGAGATTTCGCAGGTTGGCAAAAAGCGAATGCCTTCCTCCCGGACCACATGATTATAGGCGGCATCGAGGGAAAAGGCGATCAGCATTTCAAGACCGTCAAGATCGTTCCAGGCTTTGGCCTCGATCAGGAAGTCCTTGCTCAGCTCACCATCGGAGGTGTCGGGCATGGTCAGGACTCTCCCTCTTCGGGGTAGGCCGCGAGCATGTCTGGATGCTCGAAATCCAGATTGGACAACCGCTCTTCAGCATCGATGTTGCGTGTGCGCTCGCGTTTCAGAACCCGGCGGGCCTGAGCTCTGCGTCTTGAATCCTCGTCATAGGCATTGACGATGCGCATGACCAGCTCGTGGCGCACCACGTCCTCGGCGGTGAACTGGACACGGACGATCGAGGGAATGTCGCTGAGCAGTTCCATCGCCTGCACGAGGCCGGATTGCTCACCGCTGGGCAAGTCGATCTGGCTCGGGTCGCCCGTGACGATCATCTTGGAATTCTCGCCAAGGCGCGTGAGGAACATCTTCATCTGCATCGATGTCGTGTTCTGGGCCTCATCGAGAATGACCACCGAGTTCGACAGGGTTCGACCACGCATGAAGGCGAGCGGCGCGATCTCGATGATCTTGGCCTCAAGCTCCCGTTCCACCTTGTCCGGCGGCATCATGTCATAGAGGGCGTCATAGAGCGGGCGGAGATAGGGATCGACCTTTTCCTTCATGTCGCCGGGCAGGAAGCCGAGGCGTTCACCGGCTTCAACGGCCGGTCGCGACAGGATGATGCGTTCGACGACGCCCCGCTCTAGCAGCATCGCGGCATAGGCGACAGCGAGATAGGTCTTGCCGGTCCCGGCAGGCCCGGTGCCGAAGATCAGGTCGGCGCGGTCCATCGCGCGAATGTAAGCGTCCTGCGTCGCGGTGCGGGCGGTCAGTTTCTTCTTGCGGGTGGCGATCTGGGCAAAGTGCATCTTGCCCGCGCCTTCGCTGCGTTCCGGAACGACCTCTGGCAGCATCAGCTGTTCATCGGCGGCCTGGGCCATGCGAATGGCACCATCCACATCGGCCTGCTCGATGACATCGCCTTCCTGAAGCCTGTGATAGAGCGAATCAAGCACCATCTTGGCCAGATCACAAAGGTCGCCCGGCCCCTTGATGGTGACCCGGTTGCCCCGTGCGATGGCTTCGATGTTCAGCTTCTGCTCGATGCGGGCGAGATTCTGGTCATATTCCCCGAACAAGTCGGCAGCCAGACGGTTGTCGTCATAGGACAGCACAATATGGCCCATGTCCGAGGCTGCCGAAAGCGCCTTGTGAGCCAGATGATCTCTATGATTTCTTTCATCTTTTTGCGGGTCCCAGCCTTTGTGGTCCCGGGGGGGCTTGCTGCCTCTTTGCTTCTTGCTCTTTTCGCGGCGCTGATCGCTCAAACGCTTATCCCTTCGCAAACATCAGGTTGGTGGCAGGAGCCTGTTGCTCGGCCACCATGACAAACCATATTAGACAGGTTTGCCAATCATGGAACCGAACAGACTGTTTGTCCCAACAGTATCAATGGTAACTGTGACAATTTCACCAATCAATTCCTCTGGTGCATCAACTTGCACCGCTTGCAGCCATGGCGACTTGCCGACCAGCTGGCCCGGCTCGCGCCCCTTGCGCTCCAGAAGCACGGTCATCTCGGTGCCTTTCTTGGAGGCATTGAAGGCGCGCTGCTGTTTGGTCAGAAGCTCTTGGAGGCGATGGAGCCGTTCGGATTTGATGGCTTCGGCCACCTGTTCCTCGTGATCGGCAGCGGGCGTGCCGGGGCGCGGGGAATATTTGAAGCTGAAGGCCGAGGCATAGGTAACCTCGCGCACGATGCGCATGGTGTCCTCAAAATCCTCTTCCGTCTCGCCGGGGAAGCCGACGATGAAGTCGCCGGAAAGCGCAATGTCAGGCCGTGCCGTGCGGATGCGCTCGATGAGGCGCACATAGTCGTCATAGCTGTGCTGGCGGTTC
The DNA here is from genome assembly GCF_963662805.1 of uncultured Cohaesibacter sp. Lineage (NCBI taxonomy): Bacteria > Pseudomonadati > Pseudomonadota > Alphaproteobacteria > Hyphomicrobiales > Cohaesibacteraceae > Cohaesibacter > uncultured Cohaesibacter sp. The sequence continues at coordinate 78,274 of NZ_OY759873.1, read as the reverse complement.
ATCGCCTTGAGGATCTTGTCCGAACCGGCCTGCACCGGCAGGTGCAGATAGGGCATCAGGATATCCAGATCCCGGTGCGCGGCCATCAACACGTCATCCATGTCGCGCGGATGGCTTGTGGTGTAGCGCAGGCGGTCGAGACCGTCGATCTCGGCGAGGCGGAACAAAAGCTCGCCAAGGCCCCAGTCCGCGCCATCCGGCCCTTCGCCGTGGTAGGCGTTCACATTCTGACCCAGAAGCGTGACTTCGCGCACCCCTGCATCGGCCAATCGTTCCGCTTCCGCAACGATCTGACTCACCGGGCGGGACATTTCCGCGCCACGGGTGTAGGGCACGACGCAGAAGGTGCAGAATTTATCGCAGCCTTCCTGTACGGTAAGAAAGGAACTGACGCCCCTCTTGCGGGTGATCTCGCGCTTGGCAGCAGGCAATGCGGCAAATTTGTCCTCGACGGGAAAATCGGTTTCCACCACGCGCGCACCATTGTTTGTGCGGTCAAGCAGTTCGGGCAGCTTGTGATAGGCCTGCGGGCCAACCACCAGATCGACCACCGGCGCACGGCGGATGATTTCCTGTCCCTCGGCCTGTGCAACGCAACCGGCAATGCCGATCTTCATCTCGCCTTTGCCCGCCTTGGCACGCTTTTCCTTGAGCTGGCGAATGCGACCGAGCTCGGAATAGACCTTCTCCGCTGCCTTCTCGCGGATGTGGCAGGTATTCAGGATCACCAGATCCGCCTCTTCCATCACATCGGTCGGGCTGTATCCCTTGGTTGCCAGTGAATCCGACATGCGGTCGGAATCATAGACATTCATCTGGCATCCATAGGTCTTCACAAAGACTTTCTTGTTTTCAAAGGCAGTCATTTAAGCTCAATCCGGTTATTGGCAGAAAACGGGACCTGCTTGAGGCAGCTTGGCCCGGGAATAGCGCACCCCTTTATCCTGTTTTGCCCGTCAATGCAAAGTCAAATTGGCTCTCAAAGGCAGGCGAGGCGCGCAAGAAAGGCCATTTCGTCCCTTCAAGTCCCTCTATCGGCGCTGGGGAGCGCTCTGATGGTGGAGATCATGCAGGAGGCTGGCACGAACCGCCTCTTCGGCCTTGCGGGCTGCATCCTTGCGATTGGCATCGGCGCCAAAGGGGATCGGCTCGCCAAAGGTCACCGTGACGTCGATGGCTCCTTCCTTGGCCAGTGCCCAGAGATGAGGAGCCAGATCCATGTCTCCATACCAGGCTGCGATATGTCGATGCTGCCGCCCCATGGGCAGGCCCTGAATGCGGATATAGGCGATGGACAGAGGCTGGATCCAGACAATTTTGTCTTCCTCTTTCTCAACCTCATCGGCCTCTTCGCCATTCGAAGGCCCGGCAATCATTGCGGCCTTTGCCGCCCCGATCAGCGCGGTGCGAAAGGGCAGCACTTCGTTGCCGTTCGAGGATGTGCCTTCTGCGAACAGCACCATGGCGTCGCCTTCCTTGAGGCGCTTGGCGATTTCGCGGGCAACGTCCCCGGTTTCGGAGCGTTTCGAGCGATTGACGAAGATCGACCGCTGCAGCTTGGCGAACATGCCAAAGATCGGCCAGCCCGCGACCTCGGATTTGGCAATGAAGGAAACCGGCTGCACCGAGCTCAGCACCGAAATGTCGAGCCACGAGACATGGTTTGACGTGATCAGGACCGCACCCTCGGTTGTGCAGCTTCCCTTGACCTTGACCCGAACGCCCAGAGCCCAGCAGACGATGCGGTGAAACAGCACCGGAATCCAGCGCTTGCTCGGCATGTCGAGCAGCACGGAGAGATACTGGATCGGGATGAGAGGCAGCGCCACGAGAGCTATGATCGCAAGGGCACAGAATGCCCGAATGGATGTCACGGAAAACTTGGACCGGCGATCCTTCATACTGTGTGCCTTGGTCAAACGGGGAATGGGACTCGGTTCTTCGATATGACCGAATGGGGACGGCGGTGATTCTATTTGTCTTTTTCGTCGATGCGCACACCATACAGCTCAAGCCGATGATCGACCAGCTTGAATCCGAGCCGACGGGCGACTTCAACCTGCAGGCGCTCGATCTCTTCATCATGGAATTCGATCACCTTGCCGGTTTTCAGATCGATGAGATGATCGTGATGTTCCTCGGTGATGGTCTCGTAGCGAGACCGGCCGTCGCGGAAATCGTGGCGTTCGATGATGCCTGCATCCTCGAACAGCTTGACGGTACGGTAGACGGTCGAGATCGAGATATTGCTGTCGATCTTGACGGCGCGGGCATAGAGTTCTTCCACATCCGGATGGTCGATGGCGGCGTCCAGCACCCGTGCGATGACCCGCCGCTGCTCTGTCATGCGCATGCCGGCATTGGTGCACAGATCCTCGATGCTGGTTTTGTGATTTTGTACCATGTACGGATGCCTCTTTGCACTTTAGAGGGGTGTGCGTTTGATCGGTTTGCGGCTCAGATTGACCTGCATGATCAGGGCGAGAGAGGGGGTGTCGTTGGCGCTGGTGTAATAGCCCTTGCGTTCTCCCACCTTTTCGAATCCCAAACCACGATAGAGTGATAGCGCAGGTTCGTTGCTTGCGTCCACCTCCAGAAACAGCTTTGCGACCCGATCACCATAAAGCTTGCGCATCAGGCCTTCCATCAACTGGCGACCGCAGCCGCTGTTCTGATGGTCTGGATCGACGGCAATGGTGAGAATTTCGGCTTCATCCGTGACCGACCGCGCCAGCACGAAGCCCGCAATCTGATCGGTGGCAAGAAAGCTCGACCGGCGCAGGACCAGACAATCGACGAGCTTGTCAGCCAGCAGCGACTGGAATTCGCTTGCCGACCAGCCGCGTGCAAAACATTGCGCGTGAATGTCGGTCAACACGGAAATATCTTCCGTGCTGGCTTGGGCGACCAACGATGTTGTCTTGAGCGCAAAGATCACATCACTCTCCCGCTTTGCCCCGAAGCATCTCCAAGAAGCATCCCGAATTTGGCGCTTCGGTCCTCAAACAGCCCTTCCACCGACCGCACGCATGATTTCATCTGGTTTGATTCCCGAAAAGACCACAAATCGTCGAAGGAAAATTTCCCTGTTCCACCAACGGATTTTAACCCTTTATTGACGAAATGCAGCCGCCGGACAAAGACCTGTATCAAGTCAGCCTGGCGATTGTGCTTGCCGCCTGCGGTTTGGCATCCGGCGCACGCAAATAGAGGGGTGAGGGTGTTGAGAGGGGAGCGGGTTGATCAAGCGCCCAGACAGCGAGGGCTGCCATGTCCGGATGGGGCGGCGAAAAGATCAGCGCATCCTCAAGGCTCGTCTCGCATTCGCGCACTTCTGCCGCTCCGGACCCGATCATCGCAAGGCCGGGGCGCGATACGCACAGCGTGGCAAAGGTCTCCGCACTGCGTGCAGAAGCCTCCTGCAGGCTCAAGGGGGAGACGGACTGTGCGGAAAGCTCAAAAATCTCGCCGTAGATCTGATCCCGCCGGGCATCAATGAGCGCGGCGAGTGGGCCCTGATGGCCGCGTCGCTGAGCCGTGAGCGCCAGCGCCGTGAGGGTCGAGGCACCGACCAGCGGGACGTCAAGCGCCAGCGCAAGAGCACGCGCGGTGGCCAGACCAACCCTGAGACCAGTGAAACTGCCCGGACCGACAGTGACAGCAAGGCGGGTCAGATCCTGATAGCCAAGACCCTCTGCATCGAGCAGCGCGGCGATCTCGTCCATCAGCCGTTCTGCATGGCCACGGCCGATTACCACTGACTTGCTGACGTCGTGCTGCGATCTGCTGTCACGGATGGCGAGGCCCACAGAGCAGGCCTCAAGCGCGGTATCCAGCGCAAGGCAGATGTCTCGCTCATCGGTCATGGCAAATCAGGTCCGCGCTCTGTTGCTTCCAAGGGTCGGGCGTAAAGCCCGGGTTAGGCCTAGACCGAGCGGACTTCCTGCACGTCGGGCAGGAAATGGCGCAGCAGATTTTCGATGCCGTGCTTCAGCGTGGCGGTCGAGGACGGACAGCCGGCACAGGCTCCGCGCATGCGCAAGAAAACCACGCCATCTCGGAAACCGTGGAAGGTGATGTCGCCGCCATCCTGCGCAACGGCAGGACGCACGCGGGTTTCGAGCAGTTCCTTGATGGTTGCGACCGTGTCGGCATCGGCTTCGTCGAAATCTTCATCACCGACCGCCTCGCCTTCCGCCTTTTTCATGACAGGGGCACCTGACATGAAATGGTCCATGATGGCGCCAAGAATGGCCGGTTTGATATGCTGCCAGTCGGCTTCACCCTTGGTCACGGAGACAAAGTCAAACCCGAAAAAGACACCTTCGACACCATCGATGGTGAAAAGCTTTTCGGCCAGTGGCGAAGCTTCTGCTTCCCGAGCAGAGCGGAAATCCATGGTGCCGTCGTCAAGAACGACCTTGCCGGGCAGGAATTTCAGGGTCGCCGGATTGGGAGTAGCTTCAGTTTGGATGAACATGTCTGATCCTTCTCAAGCCATAACAACAATGGCTGAACTTTTGGTGCGACGGCATACGAAGGGGCCATCACGCCTCTGTAAGTCTTCTAATATGTCAAATAAAACTTCTGTTGCAAAGATCAAGCACAAAGCGCCAATCAGATGCATTCAAAGGTGAGGAAAATGCCGCCCGGCGGGAATCCGGGAGCTTAAAGGGTCGTGAGGTCTCTAGCAGAGGGCCTTGATGTCTTCGTCGGAGAGGTCACCGGGAACGATGGTGACGGGGATCGGGAAGGGTCGGTTGGATTGGCTGGAAATGGATGAAACCAGCGGGCCGGGGCCTTCCTTCTTGCCGACCGCCGAGGCCAGCACCAGAATGCCAATGTCCTCGTCTTCGTCGATCAGGGACACGATCTGCTCGGCAACCTTGCCCTCGCGAATGACGCATTCAACGGGAACCGTTGCGATTCTCTCGACCTGCTCCTTGTATTGATCCAGTCTTTCCTGCGCAGCATCGTTGGCTTCGGCCAGCATGATTTCCTTCACGCCAAGCCAATGCTGGAAATGCGCAGGTTCAATGGCAACCATCATGACGACCGCGCCATTGGTTGCCGCTGCCCGATAGGCAGCATAGGTGATGGCCCGGTCGCATTCCTCGGTGTCATCGACAATGACGAGAAATTTCCGAAAGTGGCCTTCATCGTGAATAGTGCGTTTCATAATCATGCAGCGAGCCTGCCATGTCCGGTTCCGTTCGGCAAGTCTGTGTTTTGGTCCGTACACCGACTTTCCCGGGTCGTGAAACATGTCACTTTGTTGCCGGATCGCGCTGGTGCCCGGCCATTCCTGCAAAAGTTCTGCAATCAACATCGACTCTGGGTTGAATATTGCTATCATCTCAGGCGGTCAGGTTGTGGGGACGAAACGCAGGAAAATTTTGGGGGATATCAATGGCAAGGGCGGCGAAGAAAACCAGCATCCGGTCTTTGTCCGGACCAGTGCGGTCTGGCCTGACGCTGGGGCTGGGATTGTTTCTGGGGCAGGCGCTGACGTCCTGTGCGGGCGTCAGTCGGGCCCTGACATTTGATCCGACAGTTCATCATGTCCGGCTTGGGGATCATGCCTACCGGGTGTTTGAGCATCCTGACGAGGATGCCATCATGACGACACCGCCTGTCGGGGGCGCTATGGTCATGGGGGCCGCCAAGGGATTGACGCTGGGTCTTGCCAACACGATGCCGCCGGAAAAGGTCCACGAAGCCGCGGCCCGCAAATATCTTGATGAGAATGGCCGCGCCCATTGCAGCATCACCAAGGGCTATCTTGTGGCGGAGCCGCAATATGAATTCAGCTATGACTGCTCCCGGCCACCCGAGGGGTACGAGCCTTCAGAACAGGAAAGCCCGGACCAAACAACGTTGATCCGGGCTGACAAATAGTGGAATGGAGGCCTGATTCTAGCGAATGAAGCCCACGATATCCTTGACCTGATCAAGGATGGGGGATGCGATGGCGTCCGCCTTTTCGGCCCCTTTTGCAAGAATGGCGTCAATATGGCCCGGATCATCCATCAGGCGGCGCATCTCATCGGTGATCGGAGAGAGCTTGGCGACCGACAGTTCGACCAGAGCAGGCTTGAACTTGGAAAATTCCGAGCCGCCATGTTCCTTCAGCACATCATCCTTGGACATGCCCGAAAGCGCGGCATAGATGCCCACAAGGTTGGAGGCTTCAGCCCGGCCTTCCAGCCCTGCGACCTCGCAGGGAAGCGCTTCGGGGTCGGTCTTGGCCTTGCGGATCTTCTGAGAGATGGTGTCCGCATCATCGGTCATGTTGATGCGTGCTTTGTCAGAAGCATCCGAGGAGGACATCTTCTTGGAGCCGTCACGCAAGGACATCACCCTCGGAGCCGGGCCGCCGATCAGCGGTTCAGGCTGCGGGAAGAAAACCAGTTCCGGATCAGTTGTCACATCGCGGCCGACATTCTCGACGCCATAGCCCAGCGACGCGATGCGCTCGGCATAATCGATGTTGAACTTCTGCGCCGTGTCGCGTGCCAGTTCCAGATGCTGCTTCTGGTCCTCTCCCACCGGAACATGGGTGGCCTTATAGACCAGAATGTCCGCACTCATCAGGTTGGGATAGGCAAACAGGCCTGAGGACACATTCTCACGGTTCTTGCCCGCTTTGTCCTTGAACTGGGTCATCCGGTTGAGCCACCCCATACGGGCCACGCAATTGAACACCCAGGCCAACTGAGCATGGGCGGGAACCTGACTCTGGTTGAAGACGATATGTTTTTCAGGATCAATGCCGGAGGCGAGGAAGCCTGCGGTGACCTCACGCGTGCGACGCACCAGCCCCTCAGGGTCTTGCCAGACCGTGATGGCGTGCATGTCGACGACGCAGAAGACGCAATTGTAGGAAGATTGCAGGTCGACAAACTTGGTGATCGCACCAAGATAGTTGCCCAAGTGCAGGTTGCCAGACGGCTGAATGCCGGAAAATACGCGTGGCTCAAAGCTGGCCATGATATGCCTCGTGATGTTGCCCAGGCGGTTGGAAACGCGAGGGGGAGGGAAAAAATTTGCCGCATTGTCACAAGGTCCGCGTCTGATGAGCGCGGCGGGACAAATGCGGCTGAGGCGTTATCCGCCAAGCCCGGTGGGGATGCAAGGGATTTTCCGCCTCGTCACCCGTTGTTTTATATAGCGGGGTTTTTGTGCAACGGATCAGCCGCTACGCCGCATCTGGCGACGAATGTCACCGAGCGAAATCGCTCTGGTCGCAAAACTGAAACCAAGGAACAGCACGATCCCGGCACCCACGAGACCGCCAAGAGCGGCACCGCGTGTGATGAGCCGGGAGGCCTCGAGCCATGGAGCGAGATAGATCGACAAAAGATAGACCCCGACCCCCATCAGCACCGAGGAGGCAAGATAGAGCATCAGCCGCCGGATAAGCATGGCATCGGCCCGGAAATGCCCGCGCCGCCAGAGCGTGATGCCAAGCAGCAAGGCGTTGATCCAGCCCGCCAGCGTCGTGGCGATGGCGATCCCCACATGCTGGAGAAAAGGGAAAAGAATGAGCGATCCTGCCACGTTGACGATCATGCCTACGGTCGCAAACTGCATCGGCGTCTTAGTGTCCTGACGGGCAAAGAAGCCCGGTGACAGCACTTTGTTGAGCACGAAGGATGGCAGACCCACCGCATAGGCGGCGAGCGCCATCGCGGTCATCATGGTGTCATGCTCGCTGAACTGACCACGTTCGAACAGCACCGCAATGATTGACACCGGCACGACCGCAAGGGCAACCGCTGCGGGCAGGGTGAGGAACATGGCAAATTCCATCGCCCGGTTCTGGGCATAGAAGACCGCCTCGGATTTCTCGGCCCTGACCTTACGCGTCAAATCCGGCAGCAGCACCACGCCGATCGCGATCCCGACGACGCCGAGCGGCAGCTGGTAGATCCGGTCCGCATAATAGAGATAGGACACCGCACCGGCCTGAAAGGAGGCGATGATCGTGCCGATGGTGATGTTGAGCTGGGTAACGCCGCCCGCCACAACGCCCGGAATGCCAAGCCTGATTAGCTTGCGGGTGTTATCGGTGTGTCTGGGGCGTTTGAGGCGGATCCAGAAGCCCGCCCGTGCCGCGGCCCAGATCAGGGCACCGAGCTGCACAAACCCGGCGACAAACACGCCCCATGCCAGAAAATGTCCGGCAAGAGCACTGTTGGTGGCACCAAACGCGAGGATCAGCGCAAGGGTCGCGATCAGCACAACATTGAGCAGCACCGGCGCAAAGGCAGCCGCCGCGAATTTCCCCAGACTGTTGAGGATGCCTGATAGGAAGGCGATCACCGACATGCACAGAAGATAGGGAAAGGTGATCCGCGACAGCACCACCGCCAGATCGAATTTGGAAGGATCGTCACTAAAGCCCGGTGCCAGCACATAGATTAGCAGCGGCATGGCAAGTTCGGCCAGCGCGGTGAAGACAAGGAGAACGAACAGCAGACCGGCCAGTATCTCCTCGGCCACCTTGCGCGCGCCACTTTCCCCCTCATCCTGCAAGGAGCCCGCAAAGATCGGCACGAAGGCCGAGTTGAAGGCCCCTTCGGCAAACAGGCGGCGGAAGAGGTTTGGCAGGCGGAAGGCAACGAAGAAGGCGTCGGCGATTGGCCCCGATCCCAGACTGGCGGCGATCAGGATGTCACGACAGAAACCGAGCACACGACTGGCAAGGGTCGCCACACCAACGGTGGCGAAATTCCTCAGCATTGACATCGAAACCCCTTCCCTCGCGCTCCGGCTGCCCAAAAGCGCCGGTCCCGGAATAGACAAAAGGCCCGAAACGGGCCTCGTGTCTTATACTCGCTTCTTTGGGCCGTTCAAAGGCAATCTTTGCCCCTCGACCATGCCGTGCACTATCAGGATTGGGGAGCGGTCGGGCGCTCCTTGGACTTGCCCTTGAGCACTTCCATCAGGCGGTCGGCAATGATGTCCTTGCGAGCCGGGTTGGAAATCTTGGCCCCCGTCAGGTCGGTCACATAGAAGGCATCGACGACGCGCTCGCCATAGGTGGTGATATGGGCGGAGGCGATGTCGAGATTGAGCGCTGACAGGGTGCGCGTCAGGGCCGACAGCAGGCCGGGCCGATCGAGCCCCTCCACTTCGACGACGGTTGCCTGGTTGGACAGCTCGTTGTTAACCGTGACTTTCGTGGTCGGCCGGAAGGTCTGCAGCCGTTTTTTGTGGCTTTCCTTCTGTTGCACGAGGGCCGGCAGGCGCGTCTCGCCCCTTAGCACCTGCACGAGAAGATCGACGATGCGGTTGGCGCGGCGGCGCTCGTCATGGTCTTCCTGAAACTCGCGCTCAATCAGAATGGTGTCGAGGGCACGGCCATCAGTGGTGGTGAAGATCATGGCGTCAAGGATGTTGCCGCCTGCAGCCGAACAAGCCCCGGCGATCATCGACAGAAGGCGCGGATGGTCAGGCGCGAGGATGGTGATCTCGGTGATGCCTTCGAACTCGTAGGTCTTGATGGCGGTTGCCACCTTGTGCTTCTGGCGGTCCGCATTGTGAATGAGCTCGGCATGGGCCACGGCACTGTCGACGTCGGTTCTGAGCCAATAGGCCGAGTAATGCAGATCCAGATAGGCCGCAACATCCTGCTCGCTCCAGCTCGACAGGCGCTCGGCGACTTTCTCCTTCATCCGGGCAACGCGCGAATCGCGGCTCTGCTGCGAATGGCCACCGGTCAGGATCGGCTCGACCTCGGAATAGAGAGTCCGCATCAGCTGACCCTTCCAGCCGTTCCAGACGCCGGGGCCGACCGCCTTGATGTCGGCAATGGTCAAGATCAGCAGCATCCGCATCTGTTCCATGGTCTGCACCACATTGCAGAAGTCGAGGATGGTCTTGCGGTCAGACAGATCACGCGACTGGGACACCTGGCTCATGGTCAGATGTTCCATGATCAGCCAGGCGACCTGTTCGGTCTGCTCCTCGCTGAGCCCCAGACGCGGGCAAAGCTCGCGCGCCACGCGGGCGCCTGCCGGGGAATGCCGCTCCGGGCGCCCCTTGGCAATGTCATGCAGGAACACCGCCACATAGAGCACCACGCGGTCCTTGATTTTCGGCATCAGTTCATGGGCGAGCGGATGCTCGTCACCAAGTTCCTGTTTTTCAATCTCGGAGAGAATGCCCACGGCCCTCAGGAGATGCTCATCGACGGTGTAGTGATGGTACATGTTGAACTGCATCATTGCGACGATGCGCCCGAATTCGGGAATGAAGCGCCCCAGAATACCGGATTCGTTCATACGTCTCAGAACGCTCTCCGGGTCGCGGCGCGAGGTCAGGATCCTCAGGAACGTCGCGTTGGCTTCCGGGTCATTCCGCATGTCATTGTCGATGAGGCGCAGATTGTGGTGGATCGCCTGCATGGCATCGGGATGCAGTAGCAGGTTTTCCCGGTCGGCAACCTCGAAGATGCGCAGGATGTTGACCGGCTTCTTGCTGATGACTTCTTCACTTTCCACCGACAGACGGCCATGATCGATCCGGAATCCGTCCGCATCGCGGATCTTGCGACGGCGGAAGGGAATGGCCGCCAGAAACCGGTTGATGCCGGGAGCGGGCCGTCCGAAATCTTCCTCAAGCGCCGAGCAGAAAACGCGCGTCAGCTCGCCCACTTCCTTGGCCACCAGGAAATAGTGCTTCATGAAGCGTTCGACGGAATTCTGACCGGGACGCGACTTGTAGCCCATCTTCTCGGAGAGCTCGCGCTGAACATCAAAGCTCACCCGTTCTTCTGGTCGATTGGTCAGGAAATGCAGGTGGCAGCGCACAGTCCAGAGGTGATTGTTGGCCTTCTTGAAGCGGGTATATTCCTCGGCGGAAAAGACCTCGGCATCGACCAGCTGTTTGGCTTTGCGCACCCGGTAGGCATATTGGCCGATCCAGAACAGGGTCTGAATGTCTCTGAGGCCACCTTTGCCTTCCTTGACGTTCGGCTCGACCATGTAGCGCGAATTGCCCTGTTGTTCGTGCCGGGCATCCCGTTCGGCAAGCTTGGCGGCGATGAAATCGGCGCTGGTGTTTTTCATCACCTCCTTGTCGAACTTCTCGATGAGGCCCTTGAAAAGTGGTTTTTCACCATCGATGAACCGGGCCTCGAGAATGGCCGTCCGGATCGTCATGTCGCTGCGGGAGAGGCGCACGCATTCATCAAGGGTTCGGGTCGCATGCCCGACCTTCTGACCGAGGTCCCACAGCATGTAGAGGATATATTCGACAACGCTCTCGCCCCACGGGGTCTGCTTGTAGGGCAGCAGGAACAACAGATCGATGTCGGAATAGGGTGCAAGGGTCGCGCGGCCATAGCCACCAACGGCGACGACGGCCAGATGTTCGGAAGCAGATGGATTGTTGACCCGATAGACCTGATGGATGGCGAAGCGATAGATGAGGGTGATGATCTGGTCTTCCAGATAGGAAAGACGAATGGCGCAGAGGATCCCGATGCCGTCTTCGTCCAGCAGTGCCTGCGCCCGTTCCCGACCCTTCTGCATCACGTCCTTGAACAGTTGCAGAATGGCGGCCCGTGTCGCCAAGGCTTTTGCGTCCCCCCCGTGATCGGCAACAATCTGGTCAATCCGCGCCTGTGTCGCCTCGATGTCGATCAGGCCATCTGTCTGGGGGGAAATGTTCATCATCTATGCCTTGTGTCCCGGGTGGACCTTTGAAATCTATGTCTAATGCACTCAAATGCCTACAAAGCGGGCAGCGCCTCTTTTCGCGTCAATGTGCGACGGGGCTGTCCAAATCGTCAAGCGCTAATCCGGCTAAAAGTCATATCATACAAGTCACAATAGACCCTTAAGCCGATAAAGGGCCTCCTGCGCCTGTCGCGGGCTGAGGTCATCAAGATCAAGTTCAGTCAGAGCCAGACGCAGATCATCAGCCTTTTGCGGCTCGGCCTTTTTCACCGGCACCGAGAACAGCGGCAGGTCGTCAATGCTCGCGGCCGGGGACTGCCTGTCGCCCTCCTCGAGATGCTCCAGCACCGCCCGCGCCCGCTGGATCACCGCGTCTGGCAGGCCTGCGAGCTTGGCCACCTGAATGCCGTAGGATCGATCTGCCGCACCGGGCACAATCTCGTGCAGAAAAACCACATCCCCCTGCCATTCCTTGACCTTGACGGTGGCGTTGATCAGCCGGGAGAGCTTTTCGTGCAGCACGGTGAGTTCATGATAATGGGTGGCAAAGAGGGCGCGGGAGCGATTGACCTCATGCAGGTTCTCGATGGTGGCCCAGGCAATGGACAGTCCGTCAAAGGTGGCCGTACCGCGCCCGATCTCGTCGAGAATGACCAGAGATCGCTCCCCGGCCTGATTGAGGATGGCTGCGGTCTCGACCATTTCCACCATGAAGGTCGAGCGCCCGCGCGCTAGATCATCCGCTGCCCCGACTCGTGAGAACAGCCGATCGACGAGCCCGATATGGGCGGAATTGGCGGGAACAAAGGCTCCCATCTGGGCCAGAATGGCAATCAGCGCATTCTGTCTGAGGAAGGTCGACTTACCGGCCATATTGGGGCCGGTGATCAGCCAGATGCGCCCGTTCTGCTCGCTTGTCTGGGGTCCGAGATCGCAATTGTTGGCAACGAAGGGATCGCCGCCCTGCCGTTCCAGCGCGACTTCGACCACCGGATGGCGGCCATTCTCCACCTCGAAGGCGAGGCTGAGATCCATGCGCGGGCGGCAATAGTTCCGTTCCTCCGCGATATTGGCAAGGGCCGTTGAAACATCGAGCACCGCAAGCGCATGGGCCGCATCAAGAATGCGATCCGCGGCATCAATGACAGCTGAGCGCATCCTGTCGAAAATCTCAAGCTCAATGGCGGTGACCTTGGCTCCCGCCGACGCGATACGGGCCTCGAGATCGGCCAGTTCGGTGGTGGTGAAGCGCACCGCATTGGCAAGGGTCTGGCGGTGGATGAAGGTCTCGTTGAGCGGAGCGGACATCAGCTTGTCCGCATGGTTGGCCGTTACCTCGATAAAATAGCCCAGCACATTGTTGTGCTTGATCTTGGTCGAGCGGATACCGGTCTGATCGGCATAGTTTGCCTGCAGCGAGGCGATCACCCGGCGGCTTTCGTCGCGCAAGGCCCGCAGCTCGTCAAGAGACGGCTCATAGCCTGAGCGCACAAAGCCCCCGTCCCGCTTCTGCAGTGGCAACTCATCATCGAGTGCCGCGTTGAGAAGCTCTCCGAGCGCATCGGGCATGGCGTCAAGAGCAACGCGGGCCCGCTCAATCTCCAGCGGCATGGCACTCTCGGTGCTGGTTTCGCTGAGACAGGTCAGCAAATCCGCAATGGCTGAAAAACCGCTTCTGATCGCGCCAAGATCCCTCGGCCCGCCGCGATCAAGAGAAAGCCGTGACAGGGATCGCGGCATGTCGGGAGCTGCTTTCAGGGCCTCCCTCAGATCTTCTCTGAGGCCGGTCTGCTCCAGAAACCAGCTCACCGAATCCTGCCGTTCAAGAATCGGGTCTAACTCTGCGAGCGGAGCCGCAAGACGCGCTGCGAGCAGTCGCGAACCACCTCCGGTCACGGTGCGGTCGATGGTGGACAGGAGGCTGCCCTTCTTCTCGCCCGACAGGGTTCGGACCAGTTCCAGATTGGCGCGGGTTGCCGCATCGATGGACATGGTCCGACCGGAAAGCTCGCGCTGTGGCGGGTTGAGCGGGGGGCGTGCCCCAAGCTGGGTCTTCTCCACATAGGCGAGAATGGCACTCGCAGCCATCAGTTCAACCCGTCCGAACGTGCCGTGGCCATCAAGGGTGGAGAGGCCGAAGTAGCCCAGCAGCCGTTCCTCGGCGGTTGCCCCGTCAAAGAAGGCCCGCGGGACCGGCGAGAAGGTGGCCCGCGACATGTCCTGAAGCGGCACCATGTCCTCATCCATCAGCATGTGGTCAGCAACGATCACCTCGCGCGGGTCGAGCCGGGCAAGCTCTGCGCCGAGCCTGAGGTTCGAGAGTTCCAGAACGCCGAAGTCTCCGGTGGAAAGCTCAAGCCACGAAAGGCCATATAGATGGCCCTCCTCGCCCTTTTTCGTCCGGGCGATAGCGGCCAGATAATTCGAGCTAGATGCATCGAGCAGGCTGTCCTCGGTCAGGGTGCCGGGCGTGACAAGGCGGATGACATCCCGACGTACGACGGATTTGGCCCCGCGCTTCTTGGCCTCGGCCGGATCCTCTGTCTGTTCACAGACTGCCACCTTGTAGCCAAACGAGATCAGTCGTTCGAGATAGCCTTCTGCGGCATGGATCGGCACCCCGCACATGGGAATGTCATCGCCCAGATGCTTGCCGCGCTTTGTCAGGGTGATTCCCAGCGCACCGGACGCTTCGACCGCGTCGTCAAAGAACAATTCATAGAAGTCGCCCATGCGGTAGAACAGAAGGCAATCCTGATGGGCCGCCTTGATCTCAAGGAATTGCTCCATCATGGGGGTGGCTTTGGGCGAGGATGTCTGTTTGGATGATTCTGTCTGCTCGGCCATGGATTGGTGAGGCTTTCTGTCCCTGCATGCCTTGATTTTGAAACGTCAGGCTGTCTGATTTGCCGCAAGTTAGCAATTGGCAGAATGCTCGGCCACAGACAGTAGCTATTTCACTGATTGTTTCCTGCGGGACAACGCTTTAATGTGAATAACTATATTCAGGAAAATTGAAATAGATGTAAGCACAAAGACTTATCTGTATGACCATAGGGGCCGTTAGATAAGCAAACAGGGAGGTTGAAGCTCGTGGCTGATAAAATTTTGAAGCCCGGCGTCTCGGTTACAGACGAAGAAGCACTGGCATTCCATCAACAGGGTCGCCCAGGGAAAATCGAAATCGTGGCAACAAAGCCGATGGCGACTCAGCGCGATTTGTCCCTCGCCTATTCTCCCGGCGTGGCAGCTCCTGTTCGTGCGATTGCGGAGGATCCGTCCCGTGCCTTCGATTATACCTCGCGAGGCAACCTGGTTGCAGTGATTTCCAACGGCTCGGCAATTCTCGGTCTTGGCAACCTGGGAGCGCTCGCGTCCAAACCGGTGATGGAAGGCAAGGCCGTGCTGTTCAAGCGCTTTGCCGATGTTGATTCGATTGACCTTGAGGTCGATGCCGCCGATCCGGATGTCTTCATCGAAGCGGTGCGCCATCTGGGGCCATCATTCGGTGGCATCAATCTGGAAGATATCAAAGCACCGGAATGTTTCATCATCGAGCAAAAGCTCAAGGAAGTGATGGACATCCCGGTTTTCCACGATGACCAGCACGGCACCGCGATCATCGCAGCCGCAGGCCTGTTCAACGCTCTGCACCTGACCGGTCGCGAGCTGAAGGACACCAAGGTCGTCTGCAACGGGGCAGGGGCCGCGGGCATCGCTTGTATCGAACTGGTCAAGGCCATGGGCATTCCCCATGAAAATGTGATCCTGTGCGACACCAAGGGTGCGATCTATCAGGGCCGCAAGGAAGGCATGAACCAGTGGAAGTCTGCTCACGCCGTCCCGACCGAGGCCCGCACCCTCGCTGAAGCCATGGAAGGGGCCGATGTCTTCTTCGGTGTTTCGGTCAAGGGCGCTCTGACCCCTGACATGGTCAAGAGCATGGCACCGCAGCCCATCATCTTCGCCATGGCCAACCCGGATCCGGAAATCACGCCGGAGGAAGTTCGCGCCGTCCGCTCAGATGCGATCGTCGCCACGGGACGCTCCGACTATCCCAACCAGGTCAACAACGTGCTTGGCTTCCCCTATATCTTCAGGGGTGCTCTTGATGTGCTGGCAACCGAAATCAATGACACCATGAAGGTCGCCGCCGCCCGTGCCCTTGCCGATCTCGCCCAAGAAGATGTGCCCGACGAGGTGGCGAGCGCCTATCAGGGCAATCGTCCCAAATTCGGTCCGGAATATATCATTCCCGTTCCCTTCGATCCGCGTCTCATCGCGGCCATCGCTCCCGCTGTTGCCAAGGCTGCAATGGAAAGCGGCGTTGCTCGTCGCCCCATCGTCGATCTCACCGCCTACGCCAACCAGCTCAACGCCCGGCGCGATCCGCTCGCCTCGACCTTGCAGCGCATCTACTCCAAGGTTCGCCGCAATCCCAAGCGGGTCGTCTTTGGCGAAGGCGAAGAGGAGCAGGTCATGCGTGCTGCGGTTTCCTTCGTCAACGAGCAGCTCGGCACCGCCGTGCTCGTCGGTCGCGAGGATCTGATCAAGAAACATGCCGAGGAAGCGGGCATCGATCTGGATCGTCCCGGCATCGAACTGGTCAATGCCCGTCTGTCCTCGCGCAGCGAGGATTATGCGGACTATCTCTATCGCCGCCTGCAGCGCAAGGGCTATCTCTATCGCGATTGCCTGCGCATGGTGAACAACGACCGCAACGTTTTTGCTGCCGCGATGGTGGCGATGAATGATGCCGATGCGATGATTTCCGGTGTCACCCGGAACTATTCCATCGTGCTCGAGGACATTTGCAAGGTGATCGATCCGCGCCCGAACCATCGGGTGATCGGTGTCAGCATCGCGCTCTGCAAGGATCGCACGGTGCTGGTGGCCGATACTGCGGTGCATGACATGCCGACGGCTGAAGAGCTGGCTGACATCGCCGAAGAAGCCTCCGGTGTCGCCCGCAAGTTCGGCATCGAGCCGCGCGTTGCGATGCTGGCCTACTCAACCTTCGGCCATCCGGCTGGCGAACGCTCCGACCGGCTGCGCGAAGCGGTGGGCATTCTGGATCGCCGCCGGGTCGATTTCGAATATGACGGTGAAATGGCCGCCGACGTTGCCCTCAATGGCAATCTGATGGCAGCCTATCCCTTCTGTCGCCTCGGAGGACCGGCCAACGTTCTGGTCATGCCGGCCTTTCACGCAGCCTCCATCTCGACCAAGATGCTGCAGGAGCTCGGTGGCGCAACCATCCTTGGCCCGCTGCTCGTTGGTTTCGACAAACCCGTGCAGATCCTGCCGATGGGGGCAAAGGACGTCGAGATCGTCAACATGGCAGCGCTCGCCGCCTACAATCTCGGCTCCTGATTCGGCTCCGAAATGATCCTGAAAAGAAAAGAGCGGCAGATCATCTGCCGCTCTTTTTCTTTTTCATTTCCGTGTTTCGCGTAATGCAAGCGTCACAGATGCATGGCAACCGCATCCTTGACGCTCGCGGTGCTGTAATGCTCGACATATTTCGGGTCGATATTCTCCACCGGCAGCACGATGAACACGTCGGTCGTGCCGAACTGGTGGTCAACCATTGCGCTTTCGCCAAAGTGACAGCCAAGGCGCATATAGGCCTTGACCAGAGGCGGCAACAGCCTCAGCGCCTGCTTGTCGTTGATGTCTTCCTTGGGCATCTGGTCGAGCGGTACGCTGATCTCTGGCCAGGCTTCCACGCGCCATTCCTCCGGCGCTCTGGCCTGTTTAGACAGGAAGGTCAGGGGTTCGGCCAAAGCCTTGGGGTCGGTGCCCCGGAGCGAAGCACAGCCGATCATCACGTCGATCTTGTGGATCTGCACATAGGCCCAGATGCCCTGCCACAAAAGTTCGATCGTCCGCTTGGTGCGATATTCCTTGAGCACACAGGAGCGACCAAGCTCGAGGAAGCGGCGATCCTTATGCGTATCGAGGATGGGCTGGATGTTGAACTCGGCCGCTGAGTAGAAGCCGCCATAGAGATTGGCCATTTCCTGACGCAGCAGGCGATAGGTGCCAACGATCCTAGGCTCCCTGCGGCGGAATTTCTTCTTCGGTGAATCGTGATCAAGCACCAGCAGATGATCGCAGATGGCATCAAAGGCATCGGCATCGCGGCGGGTGAATTTGGTATGGCTGTCCGGCTTGGCGGACATTTCCTTGTAGAAGACCTTGTATCTCAGGCGCTGGGCCTTGCGGATTTCCCGCTCGGTCTGTGCGAGGCGGATCTCGAGCGAGCCGACACGACCAAGGGTGATGGGCTTCTCACTGATCGGGCGACCATCCCGGAGGCGGTTCCGGCGCATGGCGGTCAGGATCTTTTTTGGCAGATTGGTTCTGACAAACGGCGGATTGTCCAACGAAGTCGGTTGCTGGGATTGCTCGGTTTCCCGATCGAGCATGGCCATTCTTTCCGTCCCTCCCTGCCATACGATGGGCTTCGCGCCTCGGGTATGGCTGACTTTTGATGCAATGGCTTTACGGCAAACTGCCAGGCCGCCGGTTTGTCGCTGTTGCGAAATGCTAGCACAGTGTTCGTTGGTTGTTGTTGATCACACTCTGTACCGCAAGCTTATTCCCAGAATTATAGTCGACAATTGCCGACAGACCAAAGCAACTTCTGGGGACTCACACGAATTTAATCGCAAAAGCTATCAGTGCATTAGAACAGTTATATGACACTACTTTGTCACTTCGAGAACGTCCCGGATACGACTGACAAGATGGTCGGGTTCGGCCGGTTTGACGATATAGGCGTCAAATCCGTGCTGCTCACAGGCCTGACGGGTTTCCTGCAAAGCATCTGCCGTAAAAGCGATTTTCGGGATGGATCGCTCAAGGCCGAGGTCTCTTTCCTTCATGGCATCAAACAGCGTCATGCCGTCCATATCAGGCATATGCAGGTCAATGAGTGCCACATCGAATGCACAGCTCTCATCATAGAGCGCGAGCGCTTCGGCTCCGGATTTGGCCAGCTCCACCTTCATGCCCGCCTTCGTTAGGACGGTTCGGGCCAGAAGAGCGTTGATCTCGTTGTCCTCGACAAGCAGCACGTGCGGCGGGGACGGAAAGCTGATAACCTCTGCTGTTTCTGCGGTCTCTAAGGCGACATCAGAATTCAATTCGGTTTCGAAATGATTCTCGCTCTCTTGCGTCGACCCAGCGGTCGGATGGCCGAGCAGCGCCAGATGCAGGGAGGCCTGCCGCACTGGCTTGACAAGATAAGCGTTGATGCCACCTTCGCGCATCTGCGGAATGACCCTCCGTTCGCTCGGCTCCAGCAGGATGACCCGGCTGCGCGGCACCGGCCGGGTCAGCCTGCCGCCATGCAGGGGATGAAAGGCGGAAATGATCCGCTCGGCCTTGTCCGGATCGGCACCATTGATCAGAAGATGATCGGGAACGAGATCCGCCCCCTGCTTCTGCCATTCAGAAAGGCTGAAGGTGTGAAATTCGATGCCCCAGTCCTTGCAATAGGCGTGAAGGGCCCGTCGGTCGGCCTGAGTGAGATCAATGCCGACGAGACAATCGCCGGACAGCTCGGCGCCGATCTTCTGACTGGCTCCGGTGTTTGACTGGGCATCCGGATCCGCCTGCCCGCCGCTGCCTTCCGCCTCTTCACCCTCGTTGAGCCAGGCGGCGTCAAGCTTGAGCGTGAAGGTCGATCCCTTGCCCGGCTTGCTCGACAGCAGAATGTCCCCTTGCATCATCCGCGCCAAACGCCGCGAGATCGCAAGCCCCAGCCCGGTGCCTTCATGGCGGCGGGTGCGGGTGGTGTCAGCCTGCTCGAACTCCTCGAACAGCCGTGCCCGCATGCTTTCCTCGATCCCCGGTCCGGTGTCACGGACCGACAGCAGGATGGTCGCCATCTCGCCCTCGGCGGGCGGGGCTTCGCAATCAAGGGATAGGTTGATGGCACCCTCGGGGGTGAACTTGATGGCGTTACCGACCAGATTGACGAGGATCTGCCGCACCCGCACCGGGTCGATCAACAGCTTGTCGGGAACCGTCTGCCCGACCCACGAGGCCACGGACAGCCCCTTCTCCTGTGCGTCAGGGGCGAGCAGTTCGACCACATCCTCCATCAGCCCGCGCCGGCGAGGTCCATTCGTGGCTGAGCGTCATCTTGTTGGCTTCGATGCGCGACAGATCAAGCACATCATTGACCAGCGCCAAGAGCGCGGTGCCGGATTGGCGCAGGGCCTGACTATAGCTTGTCTGCTCGGCTGTCAGGGGCGTTGATTCAAGCAATGTTGCCATGCCGATGATGCCATTCAGCGGGGCGTGCGCATTTCGTGGCTGATCGTTGCGAGAAAACGCGACTTGGCTTCGCTTGCCGCTTCCAGATGCTTGAAGGCGCTCACATCGCGGGCAATCACCAGCCGCCGCTCACCCTTCTGTGCAGAGCGCATCATCGTCTCGGTCCAGCGGAACCAGCGCGGTCCCTCTCCGCGTGTCGATCAGCTTCTCCCACAGGGGATCGGCTGTGGCGAGGTCGGCGTCTTGTTGCAGATTGATGGCGTCTTCGTCGGGTTTGAAGGGCGACCCGGCGACATCCGGCTCGAAAAAGCGTGAGAAGGCATCGTTGGCAAACTGGATGCTGCCTTCCGGACCCAGATGCAGGATGATATCCCCCTGACGGTTGAGCAGGGCCTTGTATTTCTGCTCAGCCTCGCGCAGCTCCCAATTCTGGTCCTGCAATTGCTCGCAGGCTTGATCGAGGCGTTTCAACTGGGATCTGAGCCCGCTCGAATGATCAAACGCGGCATCGGCAGGAACGGCAGGATAGGCGACATTGCGAATGAGACCGGCAGCGATGCATGTCCCGGCGAGCAACCACATTAGCGCGCCAAGCCAGAGCCAGCCGCCGGAGAGGGTGAGCGCGAAAGCTCCGCCCGCAAGCAGCAGAAAGCCAAGGGAAAACAATACCGATTGCAGCTGCGACCGGGCGCGGGCTGAGGGACTGATCGTCCTGTCGCTTGGGGTCTGGCATGGAAACTGTCCGCAAATATCTTTTTCATCCTTGTATCACAAGCCGATGACCAATTTCTTGTTAGAAGTGAACAACCGAGGTGATCGGTGATGAACTTGGTTAAGTCGGGCAAGGGAAATGTTGCAATTTGTCCGTCAAAGCCTACGTTGTGGAAACGCACCAATTGGAACAAGGAGAGTGTCGTGAGCAAAATGACCCGTATCGAGATCGAGGGCTATGGCGGACCGGAGGTGATGAAGCTGGTCGAACGGGATATCCCTGATGTGGGTCCCGGCCAGATTCTGGTGCGCCATGAAGCAATCGGGGTCAATTTCATCGACACCTATCATCGCACGGGCCTCTATCCGGTGGCCACGCTTCCCTCCGGTATTGGCGGTGAGGCAGCTGGCGTCGTCGAAGCCGTCGGAGAGGGTGTTGAGGGCATGAATGTTGGCGACCGAAGTTGCCTATTGTTCAGGTCCTATGGGTTCTTATGCCAGCCACAATGTGATTGCTGCCAGCACCGCCGTTGTGTTGCCGACGAGCCTCTCGTCCAAGGACGCCGCGGCGTCCCTCCTCAAGGGGTTGACCGTGCAATATCTTATCCGCCAGATCTATCCGGTCAGGGAAGGCGAGACGGTTCTCTTCCATGCCGCTGCTGGCGGGGTCGGCACCATCGCAGTCCAATGGCTCAAATCCCTCGGCGCAACAATCATCGGCACCGCAGGATCCGAGGAAAAGCTCGCGCTCGCCACCTCGCTCGGCTGTCAGCACGTGATCAACTACAGAACCGATTCGGTTCCGGAACGGGTAAGGGAAATCACCGGTGGCAAGAAGGTGCCGGTGGTCTTTGACGGGGTTGGCAAGGACACTTTCGTGGACAGCCTTGATTGCCTTGCGCCGCGCGGCCTGATGATTTCCTTCGGCAATGCCTCAGGCCCGGTCGATGGGGTTAATCTGGGCATTCTGGCGGCCAAGGGCTCACTGATGGTCACCCGGCCGACCCTGTTCCATTTCATCTCGACGCGAGAGGCACTCGATACGGCGGCCAATGATTTCTTCTCGGTCCTGTCTTCGGGGGCCGTCAAGATCGGAACCCCAACCGAATATGCGCTCGCCGATGCGGCCAAGGCTCATGAGGATCTGTCCGGTCGCAAGACCACCGGCTCCCTCGTTCTCATTCCCTGAGCGCAGAATTCAAGTCAGCCCATTTTTGCTTGAAGACTGAGGGGCGGTTTCCGCCCCTTGTCATTTGCTCCTGCCATGTGGCGATGACTTTCTCGACATTGTCCGCGAGTGGATCAAGCGCATCAAGCTCAAGATCATATCTCAGGCTCTTGTGGATGTTATGATAGTCGGCAAGGGCGCTGCCTATTGGCCGGTCGCCACGTGCCTCTTCGCGCGCCTCGAGCACGTCCGGCGGGCAATGAAGGCCGATGAACAGCACATCAAACGGCGCGAACAGGGTGACCAGCTCATCGAACCAGCCTTCACCTTCGAGAATATGCTCCAGAATGAGATGATTGCCTGCCCGCGCATAGGCCGCGAGGGGACTGGTGATAGCCGTCAAAAAAGCGCGGCCGGGCCGCCTTCCAGTCAAATTCGCCCGATTTGAAACGGTGGCTCGGAAGAACACCGGAGTCCCGCAGGTGATCGATGGAAATATGCCAGAAGGGCACGGGCAGGGCGTCTTGCAACGCCCTTGCCAATGTCGATTTGCCCGATGACGAGGCTCCATGCAGAAACAGGATCTGCGCGGTGTCAGTGGTCATCCTGAATGCGTCCTTTGAAACGATCGCTTTCCTTGATGGAATTCTTGACCATCTTGCCGAAGGACTTGGACCGGCGGCGGCTTTCTGCGACCGTTTCGGTGTTGCGATTGTCCTCGGCTTGCAATTTCCGCCAGCGTTCCAGCCGTTTCGCTTCCAGCTCACCGGACTCGATCGCCGCCTGAACCGCACATTTCGGCTCGGTTTCATGCTTGCAGTCGTTGAATTTGCACTGAGTGGCCAGCGCAACGATATCGTCGAACACCTGTTCGATGCCTGTGCTTTTCTCATGCAGGCGCAGGGCACGGATACCGGGCGTATCGACAAGCCAGGCACCATTCACCGTGGGATGCAGGGACCGATAGGTGGTGGTGTGCCGACCCTTGGCGTCATCCTCACGAATGTCCTGCGTCGCATCGGCCCGGCCCGTCAGGGCGTTGAGCAGCGTGGTCTTGCCGACACCGGACGAGCCAACCATGGCCACGGTCTGCCCCTTGCTGATCCAAGGCGTGAGGCTGTCGGCGGCATGGGCATCCTTGGCGTTGAGGCCGACGACCTCGACCCCCGCCATCAAACCCCGTGCTGGTTCCAGATACTGCTCCGGATCCTCTGAGAGGTCTGTCTTGGTGATCAGGATCACCGGCGTAACGTCAGCGTCTTTCGCCAGCGCGAGGAACCGCTCGAGGCGGGCGAGTTTGAAATCATCGTTGCACGAGGTAACGATGAACAGCACATCGACATTGCAGGCCATGATCTGCTCGGACACGTCCGTGCCCGCAGAGCGACGTTTGAGTTCGCTCTTTGGCTCGAGCCGCCGCACGATCTGGCCGGTGTGATCAACGAGCACCCAGTCCCCGACACCGAAGTCGGAGGTGGGCACTTTGTGCGGGGTGCGCAAGGGGCGTGTGTCTGCTTCACCCAGCCCCATCACGATGGAGCGCTGGATTTCGGTGACGCGAAAGGGCGTAAGGGATGACAGCTCGTCCATGTCGAGCTGGCTCATGAAATGAGAGGTAAAGCCGAGATCGGACAGAGTCCAACCGGTCTTTCTGTCAGGAGCTTTACCGAGAAAGTCTTCGAAAGAAGTCATTGTCTTGCCTTGAGAGCATAACTATCCGTCGGCGCGAGCCTTGCGGCAGGGCCGGTGATCCAGGCAAGCACGGCCATCTGATGTTTGTCCTTTGCTCCCGACGCTGGGGCCTCATTCAAGGGCCACAGGTGCGGGATCGCTTCAATCAGATGTCAGTTGCCCGGAGGCACGAAAAGACAATCATCAAAAAACCTCCTTCAGGGCATGGCTGGTATAGAAAATTGGTGAATCCTCAAAATTGTACTCAGCAAAGCAGCCAAATCAATACATACTTACCTTTCTTAACTATGCATTAACCATAAATCGGTGTTCCTCTAAATACCAACACAATCATGGGGAGTAGAATGGACGCGACATACAATTTGAATGGTGGTTTCAAGCCAACTGCCAAAAGAAATGCGGATATTGATGGCCCTGATTTTTTCCCAACCCCGGCCTGGGCCACGTATGCATTGATAAATAACGAAAATTTCGAAGGAGATATATGGGAGTGTGCCTGTGGCGACGGTGCCATGTCTGCTGTACTTGAGGAAACCGGAAATGAAGTCTATAGCAGTGATTTGTATGACCGGGGCTACGGTGAATCCGGAATTGACTTTTTGACACAACAAAAAATTGTACCAAATATTGTCACCAATCCCCCTTACAACAGCGCTCAAGCTTTCGTTGAACATGCGAACAGATTGGCAACGAGAAAATTCGCTTTACTGCTAAGACTGGCCTTCTTGGAAGGATCAAACAGAGCAAAAACCATTTTCACTCAAGTGCCCCCAAGTCGGGTTTGGGTGTTCAGTGAAAGAATAACGTTTTACCCAAAGCACGCTATAAAAGCAGGATCAGGCACCACCGCTTATGCCTGGTTCGTCTGGGATAAAGCTGCAATCGGAAAAACCGAACTAAAATGGCTCCAGCCCGGATATAAGAAAGTTTATTCTTGAGCTTTTTTGTATCCAAGTTCAGTGATCTGCAATCCCTTCTTTTCTGAGTCGTACGTTACATATCCTAGATATATTATGTTGTTGGGGCTATTCTTGTGTGAAACCATATTTCGAACTATTTGCGAAAAATGAGTATCATTTCGATCTGTGATTAGCTCAGCGTCTTTGCCTTCTGGCTTCATTAGTTCTTCAAGTGCATCAATTAAGTGAGAAGTGGACATAAAACCGCTTGGGGCCCGTGAAAGAATTTTTAGCGTCGGCTCGATTAACTGACGCTCACTGATTCTCTGCTTCTTCATGTTCATGAGATTGCACCTTATACGAGTAGCCTATCTCACAGAGTTCATGAATGAGAGTAAAAGTCAATATTAAAACTATAAGTTTAAAAAACTAACCGAGTGCTTGAATAAACAACTGCAAAGGCACATGAATTTACTTCTGGGGTGACCAGTCCGTTGGGGCGAGCTCGAATCCTTCGAATTGAAAGGCCGGTGCGACGATGCAACTGACCAGCGTCCAGTCACCAAGCGAGGCCGCCGATTGCCATGCGCCCTTGGGCACAATGACCTGCGGTTCGTGGCCCGCGAGCACATCCGTCCCCATAGTGTGGTCGACAATCGGAACGCCTTCATGATCGGCGATTTTCAGAGACAAGGGGGCGCCCCCGTGCCAGAGCCAGCACTCAGTCGCGTCGACCCGGTGCCAGTGAGAGCTCTCACCCGCCTTGAGCAGAAAATAGATCACGGTGGAATGGCCGCGACCGTCAACACCTTCGGGATCGCGGAAGGTCTCGACAAAATAGCCACCTTCCGGGTGGGACTGCATGCCGAGCGTTTCGATGATCTCATCGGCTGTCGGCATGGTCCTCTCCCGGTGTGGCTCAGCAGCGTGGCGCGCTGCTAGATGTCGAGGTTGGCAACGTTCAGGGCGTTGTCCTGAATGAAGTTGCGGCGCGGTTCCACATCGTCGCCCATCAGTTTAGCGAAGATATCGTCCGCATCGTCTGCTTCCTGCACGCGTACCTGCAACAGGGTGCGGACATGTGGATCGAGTGTGGTCTCCCACAACTGCTCGGCATTCATCTCGCCCAACCCTTTATAGCGCTGCATGGAAATCCCTTTCCTGCCAAGGCCATAGACCTCGGAGAGCAGGGAAATCGGGCCGTAGATGACATATTCCTTTTCGCGGCGGCGCATCACGGTGCCGTAGTCGAAGTTTTCCTTCAACTCGGCGCCGAGCTTGTTGAGCTTGCGGGCGTCTGCGGATTGCAACAGCGCAGCATCAAGCACGGCGGATTCCTTGACGCCGCGCACCGTGCGTTCGAACAGGTAGCTGCCGTCTTCCTCGCGGATCGTACCGGTCCAGCCGCGTTCCGTCTCCTCGGCCACACGGTCAAGGCGACGGGCGACCCGGGCCATGGCGTCCTCGATCGCCTTCTCGTCGTCGGCGATGGCAGGATTGAGCAAACCACTGATCGCGGCCTGTTCGACCACGGAGCGATTGTAACGGGAATGCAGCTGATCAAGGGTGGCCTGGAAGGCGCGGGTTTCATTGAGCAGGCCGCGCAGGTCGGGCCCCGCCCGCTCGACGCCAGACCCGGTCGTCAGAACCGCTTCGTCGAGCCCGGCGTCGATGAGATAGTCCTCAAAGGCCCGTTCGTCCTTGAGATACTGCTCGGACTGGCCGCGCTTGACCTTGTAGAGCGGCGGCTGGGCAATATAGAGATGCCCCGCTTCCACCAGCTCCGGCATTTGACGGAAGAAGAAGGTCAGCAGCAGGGTCCGGATGTGGGCGCCGTCGACGTCAGCATCGGTCATGATGATGATCTTGTGATAGCGCAGCTTTTCGGGGTTGAATTCATCCTTGCCGATGCCGGTGCCGAGCGCGGTGATCAGGGTGCCGATCTCCTGACTCGAGAGCATCTTGTCAAAGCGCGCGCGTTCCACGTTGAGGATTTTACCGCGCAGGGGAAGGATGGCCTGATTGGAACGATGGCGGCCCTGTTTGGCCGATCCACCTGCGGAATCACCCTCCACCAGGAACAGTTCGGATTTGGCAGGATCGCGTTCCTGACAATCGGCGAGCTTGCCGGGTAGCGAGGCGATATCGAGCGCACCCTTGCGTCGGGTCAACTCGCGTGCCTTTCGCGCGGCTTCGCGGGCGGCGGCGGCTTCCACCACCTTGGAGACGATGGTCTTGCCCTCGGCGGGGTTCTCTTCCAGCCATTCGTTCAAGGCGGCGTTGACGAGGTTCTCGACCACGGGCCGAACCTCGGACGAGACCAGCTTGTCCTTGGTCTGGGAAGAAAATTTCGGATCCGGAACCTTTACCGACAACACGCAGGTCAGGCCTTCGCGGCAGTCATCGCCCGACGGGTTGACCTTCTCGCGTTTCAACAGGCCCGAGCTTTCCGCATAGGATGTGATCTGGCGGGTGAGCGCCGCGCGGAAGCCGGCAAGATGGGTGCCGCCATCGCGCTGGGGAATGTTGTTGGTGAAGCACAGCACATTCTCATGATAGCTGTCATTCCACCAAAGCGAGGCTTCGACCGTGATGCCGTCTTTCTCGGCGGTGACCGAGACCGGGCTTTCAATCAGTGGCTTCTTGGTGCGGTCGAGCCAACGGACAAAGGCTTCCAGACCACCCTCGTAGAGCATTTCCTCGGAGACCGAGTCCGGTCCGCGATTGTCAGTGAGCAGGATGCGGACGCCCGAGTTGAGGAAGGCAAGCTCGCGCAGACGATGCTCGAGCGTGGCGAAATGGAACTCGATATGCGTGAAGGTCTCTTCGCTCGGCCAGAAGGTCACCTCGGTACCCTTTTGGCCACTGGCCGGACCAACGACCTTCAA
This sequence comes from uncultured Cohaesibacter sp., assembly GCF_963662805.1. Taxonomy (NCBI): domain Bacteria; kingdom Pseudomonadati; phylum Pseudomonadota; class Alphaproteobacteria; order Hyphomicrobiales; family Cohaesibacteraceae; genus Cohaesibacter; species uncultured Cohaesibacter sp. The sequence goes on along the minus strand of NZ_OY759873.1, from coordinate 50,940 downwards.
TGGGCTGACGGCCTCGCCATGGGCGAATTCGATCTCGTGCTCAAGATCGTTGCGCCAGATGCGCAGCTTCAGCTTGGTTGACAGGGCGTTGACCACCGAAACACCCACGCCGTGCAGACCGCCAGACACCTTGTAGCTGTTCTGGTCGAATTTGCCACCTGCATGCAGCTGGGTCATTATCACTTCGGCTGCAGACACGCCTTCTTCGCGATGGATGTCGGTGGGGATGCCGCGCCCGTTGTCGGTGACGGTGACAGACCCATCCGCATTGAGCGTGACGGTGACAAGGTCCGCATGACCGGCGAGCGCCTCGTCGATGGCGTTGTCGACCACCTCATAGACCATGTGATGCAGGCCGGAGCCATCGTCCGTGTCGCCGATATACATACCCGGGCGCTTGCGCACCGCATCGAGGCCCTTGAGGACTTTGATCGATTCTGCGCCATACTCAGCGCCGTCACTGCTATTCTCAATATCGCTCATGCGAATCAGTCATCCTTTGGCTTGAGCTAACCTCTCACTTATACGTGGTTTTTCGCCGCATTCAACCAATGTGGCCGGAGAGGGGACGCGAACGGGAGAGCCGCTGTGGAGAGTTGCCCGGGCGCGCAATATTTGCGCAGTTTCGGGGCAATCTGGAGCACAAATTAGCGGAATTTCGGGACTTGCTGCCTGCTTCTGATATAGGCCAGAATCTGCGCCGATTCAACCTGACTGAGCGTTTCGATCGGCTTCATTGGGCCATACTCCCAATGCTTCTGGGGCGTGCCGAGATGAACCGCTTCAACGAAGGCCTTGTCGCTCAGTTTTTCGGGCATATAGAGGGCATGGACGAGCGGTGGCCCGAAGCTTGTGCCACGCCCCTCGATGCCGTGGCAATTCATGCAATTGGCATTGTAGAGCGCCAGTCCATCCTTGCGGATCTGCTCTCCGTCGAGGCCTTTTTTCAGGATCGGGCCGTCGTCATCGTCGCGCCCGCCGATCTGTCCGCCACCCGAGAGCAACAGAAGCAGTCCGGATATGGACAGCGCCAGAATGAGGAGACTGTTTCGGGAGCGGGCAAAAACCCATTTCTTCTTGCGTTTTGCCATGGGTGATAAAGGCTCCCGTCAGCTCGCTGTGACACCGGACCAGCGCCGGGCGACATCCAGAAACAGACCAAACGGGCGGCTGACCAGAAGCATCAGCAGGATCGACGAGCCAACCGCCGTGATGACCGCCTGCCAATCGGCCCCGGCGATAAACAGCGTGGCAACATAGACCGGCACCTGAAAGGTGATGAAAGCAAGGCCGTCGATGAGAAACCGCAAGACTTCTCCCTTCGGCTTTGCGCGGTCAAAGCACCAGTCGCGATAGAGGCCATAAGGTCGCCCCGTGACGACCATCACGGGGATCATGATCAGACGGGTGATCAGAACCTGCTGCAGGGTGAGGCCAACGATAAAAATTTCGACGAAACCCGCAAGCAGGGTGAAAAACAGGATCGTGGCAATGGTGTCGACAAGCGTTTTCTTCATGCGACGACCTTACCCGGTTTCATCGGGTTGATCCACAACGGGAATTGGCGTCACGATGCCATTCTCGACGTGGAACCGGTCCGCTCGTACCCCCAACGGGGCGAAAACGGCGTCATCGGTTCCGGTGACCCAGGCCTGACAGCCAAGCCGGTCGAGCAGATCGAACAGCGCCAGCCTGCGACTGGCGTCAAGATGGGCTGCCACTTCATCAAGCAGCACCAGAGGCGTGCGACCGCAGCGCTCCGCGACCAGATGCGCATGGGCAAGCACGATCCCGAGCAACAAGGCCTTCTGCTCCCCCGTCGAGCATTTGGCGGCGGGCATGTCCTTTGGCCCATGCCTCACGATAAGGTCGGAGCGATGAGGCCCCTCAAGCGTGCGGCCAGCTCCGCGATCCCGCGAGCGCATCCGTTGGAGAAGGGCACGATAATGCTCCTCGCTCTCGACCGCCGGGCGCGAGAAAGCCTCCGCCTCCAGCGTTCCGTCAAGATCAACAAGCGCATTGGGGAAAGCCGACGTCGCATCATCACCGTGTAGTAGGGTGAGCGAGCGATTGAGCAGGGAGACAAGCTCGGCCCGGGCAGTGGCAATGGCGGAGCCATATTCGGCCATCTGGGCCTCAAGCCCGTCCAGCCAGACGCCCTCATGCGGCGCTTCCTCAAGCAGGCGATTGCGCTGGCGCATGGCCTTCTCGAAAGCATTCACACGGGTGCCATGGGTCTTGTCGATGGCCAGCACCATCCGGTCGAGCCACTTGCGTCGCTCGGAGGCGGCACCGGTGAAATGGCTGTCCATTTGCGGTGTGAGCCAGATGACCGAGACATGATCGCCAAGGCTCTCTGCCGATTTGGCGGGCGCACCATTGACGCGGATCCGCCGCTGCAACGCCCCATCCGGGCCGGGTTGCAAACCGGTGCCGAGCTTGGTCGGCCCGAACGGGGTGTCGAGCGACACAGACACGGCCCAGCTTCCCGACGCGCCCTCTCGCGCGATCTCGGGATAGGCAACGCGCCTCAAGCCGCGACCGGGTGAGAGAAAGGAAATGGCTTCCAGAAGATTGGTCTTGCCCGAGCCGTTGGCACCGGTCAGCACCACATGCTGTCCGGAGAGCGAGAGGGAAAGACTGGCATAATTGCGATAATCAACGAGAGAGACAGACCGAACCGAAACCCTGTCGACAGGAGGCGTGTCCTGTGCCAGCGGTGTTGCGGTTGAATGTCCGTCTGTCATCAATGAGACCCTGTCCCTGTCAGTTGCTTTGGCCCTGTCGGTTGCCTTGGTCCTGTTGGCGGCGAGTCAAAAAGGGCATTTCGCCGGAAATGCCCCCTTCAGAAATTGTTATGTCAGGAGCGATCCCGATCGGGCGTCCAATCGGGGCCGTCCTTCTAGACGCGCATCGGCATCAGAACATAGAGCGTGTCGTTGTCACCATCATCCTGAATGAGGGTCGGAGAGCCCGAATCCGCAAGGCGGAACTGGGCCGTCGCGCTTTCAAGCTGGTTGGTGATATCGAGCAGATAGCGCGCATTGAAGCCGATTTCCATCGCGTCCGCGTCATAGTCAACGGCCAGCTCATCGGTCGCCGTGCCCGAATCCGGGTTGGAGACGGAAAGAACGAGGCGACCCTGTTCGACGCTGAGCTTGACGGCGCGGCCCCGTTCGTTCGACACCGTGGCGACACGGTCGACAGCCTGAGCGAAAAGGGCATTCTCGACCTTCATCACCTTGTCGTTGCCCTTCGGAATGACCTTTTCATAGTCCGGGAAGGTGCCATCGATCAGTTTGGAGGTCAGAACGACCGGGCCGATGGTGAGGCGGATCTTGGTCTCGGACAGCTCGACAGAAATGTTGGCGTCCGGATCCTCGATCAGCTTCTGCACTTCCGAGACGGTCTTGCGTGGAACGATCACGCCGGGCATGCCCTGAGCGCCCGCAGGAGCGGGCAGCTGTGCCTGAGCTAGGCGGTGCCCGTCGGTAGCCACTGCGCGCAGCAACTGGGTGCCGTCAACCGCGAGGCTATGCACGTAGATGCCATTGAGGTAATAGCGGGTTTCCTCGGTCGAGATCGCAAACTGGGTGTGATCGATCAGCCGCTTGAGATCAATAGCCGGGATCGTGAAGGTGTGACTGAATTCCCCTGCGGTGATGTCCGGGAAATCGGTGACCGGCAGAATCTGCAAGGTGAAATGCGAGCGACCAGCGCTGATGGCGAGAGCCGTCTGTTCCTCGTTGGTCTCGAGCGTGACTTCGGAGCCGTCCGGCAGCTTGCGCACGATGTCGTAGAGCATGTGGGCCGGGACGGTGGTAGCGCCTCCCACTTCAACCATGGCAGGGGCCGTTTCCAGCACCTCCAGATCGAGGTCGGTTGCCTTGAACACCAGATCTCCTCCCTCGGCGCGCAACAGCACGTTGGACAGGATCGGAATAGTGTTCCGTCTCTCGACCACCCGATGGACATGGTTCAGCGACTTCAAAAGGGTTGCCCGTTCGAGAGTGACTTTCATATCCCTAAATTCCCTACTTCATTACAATCAATACGCGTTCCCGAACCAGATAAACAGGTCAGGGCGGGGACGCAACTTTGAACCGAATGGCCGCATATGGCAAGGGGATCGGCCCAATTCAGAGCTGATCCCCTCAAATTTCTCGTATTTATCAGCGCTATTCTTCCGCGATGCTTAAAACCGCAGTCGAGGCGCTTTGATGCTACTCCGCAATATTGCGTTTGAGCATCTCGATTTCCTGCTGCAGGCTGTTGTCAGACCCTGCCAGCTCCTCAATCTTGCGCACTGCATGCAGCACGGTGGTGTGGTCGCGGCCGCCGAAACGACGTCCGATTTCCGGCAGCGAGCGCGGGGTCAGCATCTTGGACAGATACATCGCAATCTGGCGCGGACGGACGATCGTGCGGGTCCGGCGCGAGGACAGAAGATCCGAGCGCGAGACGTTGTAATGCTTGGAAACGACGCGCTGAATATCCTCGATGCGGATGCGACGCGGCTCTTTCGAGCGGATCAGATCCTTGAGCGCCTGTTCGGCCATCTCTATGGAAATCGGCGCACCGGTCAGCTGATTGTGGGCCATCAGGCGGTTGAAAGCGCCATCAAGATCACGGCCGTTCGAGCGGATGATGCCGGCGACATGGTCGAGCACCAGTTCGGGAATGGCCAAGTTCGGGTCGCGGCGCGAGGCCTGCTGGGCGCGATCCGTGAGGATCGAGCGGCGCAGTTCTTTCTCAAGCGGCTGCAGCTCGCTGACAAGACCACCGGCGAGGCGCGAACGCACCCGCTCATCAAGGCTTTCCAGCTCGACCGGCGGACGGTCGGCAGCAACGACAACCTGACGTGCGCCGTCAATGAGGCTGTTCAGCGTGTGACAGAATTCCTGCTGGATGCTCTTGCCCTGCAGGAACTGCAGATCGTCGATCAGCAGGATGTCGATGTCGCGCAAGGTATCCTTGAAATCAAGAGCGGACTGGCTCTTGAGCGCCTGCACGAAGGAATACATGAAGCGCTCGGCCGTCAGATACAGCACCTTGGCGGTCGGATTGGATTTCTTGGCTTCCCATGCAATGGCCTGCAAAAGATGGGTCTTGCCGAGGCCGACAGAGGCATGGATGAACAGCGGATTGAAGGAAACCGGCTGTCCGGGCTGGGCCATCGCCACCTGTTTTGCGGCAGCATGCGCAAGGGTGTTGGACTGACCGACAACAAAGGTGTCAAAGGTCAGGCGCGGATCCAGCGGCGAGCCGCCCAGATGATCATGGTCGGACCCGATGGATGTGGACGCCTGCTGACGTGCAAAGGCACTGACATGCTCGCCGCCATCATGAGCCGGGGCCGGGGCTTTGGTCTGAGCCGGTTTGGGACGAACGGCGCCGCGCACAAACAGATCGATTCTCCGGACCTGTTCGCATTCTTCGCGCCAGAGCGCCATCAGCAGTTCACCGTAGTGAGACTGGATCCATGACTTCAGAAAGCGTGTCGAGACCGAGAGGATGACCAGACCATTCTGCTCGTCTTCCAATTCAACGCTTGCGAACCAACTTGAAAAGACGTCGTCTCCGAGTTCTGCCCGCAACCGTTCTTTAACACGATCCCATTCTTCTTTGCCCACTTTCACCGAAGGCTCCTCTTTTCGGGAGTCAGCCTTAGGAAAAGCCTGATGAGCCGCCGCACCCATCTCCATATCAACATTTCCCTTTGTGGCCGTCTGCTGCGTTTTCATTGTTATTTACTAGCCTAATAGCCGCCAAAATACAGCTGTTTCCTTGACAAGCCGCAATCTTGGCGAAATTTACCGCTCTCTCGATCACGACCAGGTTGCGTCTTTTATCCGAAATTGCCACGAGCGACAATTCGTATTCTTCAGAACTGACGCCACGGAAGCCCCGCCTGCTTCCAGCCATTCTGATGTCCCCGATGCTTCTCTTCGTCCAGATCCCCTTCAAAACCGGACGCAATATTGTAGCAGGGTCCCTGCCACAATTCGGTCATGACACTCGCCGCACTCTTGGATCTCACGCCGGATCGGCAAAGAAACAACAAGGCGGCATCCTGCTTGACATTCCGGTTGCTCAGTTCTGCCTGCAACTGAACGGCAAAATCCGGATTTGCCTGCATCGCCGGATAGGAAAGCCATTCGATCATCAACACGTCCCGCGCAGGGTCATCCAGCAAGGGGACCCCGACATAGGACCATTCCGCATGGGTTCGAACATCGATGAGGACGGCGCCCTGATCCTCAGCCAGGAGCTCCCAGGCTTCGGTCACTTCAAGGTCGCCTGCATAAAATTCCGCTTCCCGCAAAGACACACACTCCGAACAGGTTCATCCAGAAGGAAGAACCTCCAAACAGACTGAACATGTAGCATTTGGGCAGACGACACTCACACACCCGAAGAGCGTGCAAGTTACAAGCTGCTCAAAGCCTTCTCGACTTGCTGCCCGCAAGCTCACCCGGCGCATGTTAGCTGTGCCAGGCTATTGTCCGAAAGACCGACGGGACCGGCTGCAATATCATTTTTCAAATGAGCACTCATGGCTTCATTTGCTGGATTGTTTGCCCGCTCTGCCCGTGCAGCGCATCTGACCATACACAGCCTTAGTTGGCCGTGCAAGGAGCCGATGAGCAAATTCTTCGACCCTCGGAGAGGCAAGCAAAAACGCCATAAAAAACGCTTTTGCTCTTGACTAGGCTATCTTGTTGCGACTCTTCAGATTCTGTCAGAAAACCGTCAAGGTTGGTGGCCAAAGGCCGTCATAAATTTTTTCGCCATCCTGCCAGAATTGGTCGCACGAAAATCAGATCACAAATTGACGCAGAGTCAACTGATTCTCTTAACCCCTTGATTAAGAGAGACTAATCTTCGATACGATCAAAAGAAGGACGTTCAGGTCAGGGTCAGCTAGAACCCCTGTCAATTATGACAGGCTCGTGTCAGATCTACGACAGGCGCAACGTGACAGCACAAAAAAAGCCCAGTCAAAGCCGGGCTCTTGATGCGGAAGATCCGGTCTCAGGCCGCGAGCGCTTTGATGCGCTTGGAGAGACGGGAAATTTTACGAGAAGCGGTGTTCTGGTGATAGACGCCTTTGGCAACGGCACGCATCATTTCGGACTGGGCTTTGCGCAGAGCTTCAGAGGCAGCTGCCTGATCTTCTGCTACAATCGCTTCTTCGACAGCGCGAAGATAGCCGCGAACGCGGGTCCGGCGGGATTTGTTGACCGCGGTCTTGCGTTCCATTTTGCGAGTCGCCTTTTTGGCGGATACGGTATTGGCCATGGAGCCTGTTCCTTGTTCACTCTTGCGGATACCACCCTGGATCCGCTTACGCCGCTACATCACATCAGCCCTCATGAAAGAACAGGCCAGGAAGGACGAGCAGCAAACCTGACAAAACGGGGTTGCGTTTTGCTTTTCTCGAATGCTCGGCTGAGGTCTTCAAGGCTTCATTTGAAAGCGATGGCGACCACGCCGATAACAAAAGGCGGCCATAGGATGCCGCCCAATGGGTCGCGCTTATAGTCAAACTTTCAAGGGGCGTCAACTCGAAAAGACTCCGAAACGGCCTGAATCAGCCCGAAAGGGAGAGGTCCGATTGTCCTGAAAGCTCTACTTGTTCTGGAACTGCGCCTTGCGCTTGTCGACGAAGGCGGCCATGCCTTCCTTCTGATCCTCGGTTGCGAACATCGAATGGAACAGGCGACGTTCGAACCGCAGGCCTTCGCTAAGCGTGGTCTCGTAGGACCGATTGATGCTTTCCTTGGTCATCATCACGATCGGTAGCGAGAAATCGGCGATCTTCTTGGCCACCTTGACCGCTTCCTCAACCAGCTCGTCGGCTGGGATGATGCGCGAGACGAGACCGCAACGCTCGGCTTCCTCTGCATCCATCATGCGGCCTGTCAGGCACATTTCCATGGCCTTGGACTTGCCGATGAAGCGCGTCAGGCGCTGGGAGCCACCTGCACCGGGCATCACGCCCAGTGTGATTTCGGGCTGGCCGAACTTGGCGGTCTCGGCCGCAAGGATGAAGTCGCACATCATGGCGAGCTCGCACCCGCCCCCGAGCGCATAGCCTGCGACCGCAGCGATAACCGGCTTGCGGCATTTGGAAACCCGATCCCATGGAGCAATGAAATCTTCCAGATAGGCTTCCATGTAGGTCTTGGTCGCCATTTCCTTGATGTCGGCACCGGCCGCAAAGGCCTTTTCCGACCCGGTGATCACGATCACTCCGATCTTGTCGTCTTCTTCAAAGCCGTCGAGCGCCCGGGAAACTTCCGCAATGAGCTCCGATGACAGAGCATTGAGCGCCTTGGGGCGATTGAGCGTGATCAGGCCGACGCCGTCACGATTGTCTACGATGATCGTTTCATAAGCCATCAAGACCTCCTGGTGGCAAATTGAGGCAAACTGCACTTCACTTTTGGCTAGCCGAGCCTATGCCGCAGTGCAAGATACGACAACCCGTAAAGCTGCTGATATTCGCGTACCGGGAGCAATTTTTTGACCTCAGGCCGATCTGATGCGCCGTCTCCTGTCAAAATGACCTACGCACTAAGCAAGAATTTCGAGGCAGATTCCCGCATTTGTGGAATTCTGAAAATATATCATTAAAAACAATGGGTTATTTTCAAATTGCGGATGTGAAAAACGCGTCCGTTTGGCACCTCTCAATGACAATCTTGCAGAAATTCTCGGAACCCTTTTGCGCCTTCACCCATTGACAGGACAACTGAGACGCACGGTTGAAAGCCTGTGTTCAGGAAAACTCAAGTCTGTGAGGAACAAGAGGAGAGAAAGTTATGAAACGCATTCTTGCAACCACTGCATTGGGCCTGATGCTCACCACCGCTGCCATGGCCGAAACGCCGATGGGCAGCTTCAAGACCATCGACACTGTTGCCCAGAATGACATCTTTGCTTCCAACTTCATCGGCAAGCGCATCTATTCAGCCGAACAGGATTATGACGGTTTTGGTGAAACCTCCACCGTTGATGCCGGCACCGAACAGAACTGGGAAGATCTGGGTGAAGTGAACGACATCATTCTGGACCGTGAAGGCAACGTAAAAGCTGTTGTTCTTGGCGTTGGTGGCTTCCTTGGCGTTGGCGAGAAAGACGTCGCTGTCGACATGAACAGCATCAAGATGGTTACCGAGACGGAAGATCCGGATGATTTCTTCCTGGTCGTGAACACCAACCGCGAAACCCTCGAGAACGCGCAGGAATTCGAGCGCCCGATGGTTGAAACAACCGCTGCGGTTGGCATCAATTCGTCCGGCATGAGTGCGACCGTTGAGGAAAGCACCGAAGCTGCCAAGAACAGCTATGAGTCCATGAAGCAGGACGTTCAGGAAGGTTACGACAGCGCCAAGCAGGAAATGTCTGAAACCTACGAAGATTCCAAGGAAAGCCTGAACACGGCCCTGAACGAGTCCAAGGAAGGTCTCAAGACCGCCTACGACAAGTCCAAGGAGAAAATGGCGTCCGCCTATGATGAGACTCGGGACCTCTTTGTTGCACCGGACGTTGATCTCGAAGGCTATGAAGTTGCCCTTGACGATCAGCTGAATGCTGACGATCTGACTGGTGCGCGTCTGTATGACTCCGAAGACAAGGACATCGGTGAGGTTGATCAGCTGGTCCTGAAGCAGGACGGCACCATTGACAAGGCCGTGCTTGATGTTGGCGGTTTCCTCGGTGTGAACGAGCATCGCATCGCCGTGAATATGGACGAACTGCAGATCATGCGGTCTTCCGAAAGTGGCATGGTTCGTGTCTACATCGATGCGTCTCAGGAAGAACTCGAAGCACAGCCTGAATATCAGAGCTAAGTGATCTCGCGGTTTTGCTCTCGCGAGCAGAATTGACAAAGACGCCCCGTCCGGGCTTTCGGGCGGGGCGTCTTTTGTTGTCGCAATTGTTACCAAGAGAGCCAAATTTCCGTCCTTGTTCTGGGGAACAATGCGGATCTGGCCTGCGTTGAGGTCAGCGGGGATTAAGGCGCTTTGGCACTGCAACGGGGCCAGAGCACAATCATTCCAACAGAAAGGATACCGACTCCATGATGAGATTGCCCAAGGATACCACCGTGGTCGTTGCCACCGGCGAAGGAGCCAAATTCTTCGATGCCAGCAGCAAGTCGGGAGACGTTTCTCTTCGATTCGACCATGACCTTCATCCAGGAGATCTGGCCGACGAGGGACCATCTGGCAAGATCCCGCCCGATATGGACGGCAAGGAATCCATGGAAGCGACCTTCTCGAAGATTCTGGCATCCAACCTTTACACGAAGGTCCATGCCGGTAAGATCGACAATCTTGTGCTGATTGCAGACCCTGAAACGTTGGGTGAGATCCGCCCGCTGTTGCACAAGGAAGTCACCGATGCGCTGGTGCTCGAACTCGACAAGACCCTGACCAACTCGCCGGTCAAGGATATCGAGAAGACCATTTCGGCCGCTCTGAACTAGAGTGCGAGTTTAGGACAAGTCTGGCGGGCTTCAGCGCCCGCCGGGCTGACAGCCACCTCACCCTTCGATGTCCGCGCTCCGGCCGATGGCGTTGAGAACATCCTTGAGGAACCCGCCCAGATTGTCGGTGACATGCTGAACATGTGGGGCTTCCTCCCCTTGCGCTTCCCAACTGTCGTGGAAGACCTCGCGGGTGCGAGACGGCACGATCAAAACGGTCTTCATGCCCATGTCATGGGGCACCTTGAGATTGCGCGCCAGATCCTCGAACATCGCGGCCCGCTTTGGATTGAGGCCAGTCTGCTGCAACAGCTTCTCATAGGGCGCACGGTTCGGCTTGGGGTCGAGATCAGCCCAGACGATATCGAAGATTTCCTCGAAATAGCTGGTAATGCCGAGTCGTTCTGCCACCTTGAGCGCGTGGTCGCGGGTACCATTGGTAAAGATATACCGTTTGCCGGGCAGGGCGCAGATGGCCTGAGCCAGATCCGCATCATGCATCACATGGCTGTGGTCGATGTCATGCACATACTCGAGGAATTCGTCCGGCTTGATGTGATGCTCGACCATCAGGCCCCGCATGGTCGTGCCGTGGTCCCGATAATAGCTCTTGCGCAGCTTCGTTGCCTCTTCCTCGGGAATGTCGAGCAGTCGTGACACATAGGCGTTCATTTTCGCCTCGATCTGCTTGAACAGATCCACATGGCGCGGATAAAGCGTGTTGTCGAGATCGAAAATCCAGGTCTCGATGTCCGCGAAGTCCTGCAAGGGCGTGGTTCCATAGGGCAATGTGTTGAGCATTCTGAATCCGGATCAATAAGGGTCTAAAAATCTGCATTTTCCATTTCCGGCCCCTTGGAAACGGGAAAAGAAACGCAATATTCTCATGAAAATGTGAAAAAAGCATGTTTGCGGACAAAGCAGTGCGCTCGATGAGGTCTCTTTACGATAGACCGCATTGCCCCTTGCCAAAATCCATCAATCCGTACCATAGATAGCTGGACTGTAACAATTATCAATAGTCGGGCATCTTCGGACGCTCGGTGCAAAGACGAGACATTCAGGGCAACAAGGCATGGTCGACGAGCGTGAGACGGAGGAAAAACAGGAGGCATTGATTCCTGCCGACTTGTCTCTCGATCCCGAGGCTCTCAACCGCCGCCCGGCTCTCGGGCTTTCGTCAAAACTGCTGCTGCTGACCATTTTGTTCGTGATGATCAGCGAGATTCTCATCTTTGTTCCCTCGATTTCGAAATTTCGTGTCGACTGGCTGACCCGTAAGGTCGAGCTTGCGGAAGTGGCCGCGCTCATCTACACCAAGTCCACCTCGGAACTGATGGATGATGCCCTTGATGCCGAGCTTCTCGAGCGGCTCGATGTGCAGACCCTCGCCCTGCGCTCCGAGGGCCAGCGTCGCCTGCTGGCCATGGTCGACATGCCCGGCCAGATCACCCGCGATGACGACATCCGCGCCATGACGCCGGGGCAGTCGATACTGGCTGCCTTCGACACGCTCCTTTTCGGCAAGGGCCGGACCATCCGAGTTACGGACGCAACCAAGGAAGACAGCGGCATCATCGAGCTGGTCTTTGATGAAACGCCACTGCGTGATGCGATGCTGTCCTTCTCGGTCAACATCCTGCTGTTGTCGCTGGTTATTTCGGTGATCACTGCCGGTCTGGTCTATCTTTCGCTGAGGGCCCTGCTCGTGCGTCCGATCGTGCGTCTGATGCGCAACATGGCGAACTTCACCTCGAGCCCCGAAGATGCCAATGCGGTGATGCAGCCATCCGGTCGCAAGGACGAAATCGGCATGACCGAAGAGCAGCTCTCCAACATGGAAGTGATTCTTTCAAAGACCTTGCAGAAGCAGCGGCGGCTCGCGGATCTGGGACTGGCCGTCTCCAAGATCAACCATGACCTGCGCAACATCCTCGCCTCCGCCCAGCTCTTCTCCGACCGCTTGTCCATGCTCGAGGACCCGACCGTGCAGCGCGTGGTGCCCAAGATCATGAGCGCGCTTGATCGTGCGGTGGATTATTCCGGAGCCGTAATGTCCTATGGCAAGGCTCAGGAAGCACCGCCGGAGAAGCGTCTTCTGCTGCTGCGTCAGGTGGGCGAGGAAGTCGGCGATTTTCTCGATCTGACCGAGAACAGCAAGGTCGAATATCAGATCCACGTGCCCGAAGACTTCGAGATCTTCGCCGATCCGGGCCAGCTGTTCCGTGTCCTGATGAACCTCTGCCGAAATGCGGCACAGGTGATGCAGAACGAAACCGAAGAGGCGGTCATCTGTCGCCTCGAGATCAGGGCGCGTGTTGCCGGCAACGAAACGGTAATCGAGGTGAGTGACACCGGGCCGGGCGTTCCCGAAATGGCCAAGAAGACCTTGTTCATGCCGTTTCAGGGCTCAATGCGCAAGGGCGGCACGGGGCTCGGACTTGCCATCAGCGCGGAGATTGTCAGGGCCCACGGCGGCACCATCCGCTTGCTGGATCGTACGCCCGGGGCGCATTTCGAGATCCGTCTGCCCAACAGTGTCAAACCCGGACGCAGTGTGGAACATGGCTTTCTGAGCCACAGGAACGGCCAGTAGGGACGCGATGACACGGGACGAATTCGACGCCTATTGCGGACAGATGCAGGGAACCACCAACGTCATCCAGTGGGGCGATGCCTCTGTCTGGAAGATCGGCGGCAAGATCTTCGCGATCTGCTCGAACTGGAGTGCCAAGGGTGAAAAGGACGAAGAGCGGTCCGGACCGCGCTTCAGCTTCAAATGCTCCGATCTCGCGTTCGAGCTATTGCCCGATGAGGAGGGCATCGTGCCTGCGCCTTATCTCGCCCGCGCCAAATGGGTCCAGCTCCAATATCCTGACGCCATGAGTGACGAGGATCTCAAGCTCCACCTTGATGCGGCCTATGAGATCATAGCTCGCAAACTGACCAAAACAGTTCGCCGCGAGTTGGGGTTGACCTTCTGACGATGCCCTCATCGTAACGTGAAAAAGGCCCCCAGACCCTGTGAGATCCGGGAGCCTTTCTGGTCTTGGGTTTGATCAGAGTGCTCTTTTCGAGAAATACCAATCCACGGTCTCATAGCCTTCGGAGGCGCGTTTTTCTGCGGCTTCGGTGGTTGCCGGTGGCGGGACGATGACCTTGTCACCGGGCTGCCAGGCTTCCGGCGTCGCGCAGGAATTGGCGTCCGAGGTCTGCAGGGCGGTGACGAGACGGAGGAATTCCGCAATCGACCGACCACAGCTCTGCGGATAATAGACCATTGCCCTCAAGACACCCTTCGGATCGATCACGAAGGTGGCGCGCACGGCAGAGGTGTCTGAGGCACCGGGTTGGATCATGCCATAGGCCTTGGCAACAGCCATGGACAGATCGGCGATGATCGGGAATTTAATTTCGACACCGAAATTCTCCTTGATCGAACGGATCCACGCGATGTGTGCATAGTGGCTGTCGATGGAGAGGCCGAGCAGCTCGGTGTTGAGAGCAGCAAACTCGTCCTGAAGCTTGGCAAAGGCCATGAATTCGGTGGTGCAGACGGGCGTGAAGTCTGCCGGGTGGGAAAACAGGATCAGCCATTTGCCTTCATAGTCCGAAAGGCTCTTCTGGCCTGCGGTGGTCGGGGCACAAAAGTCTGGCGCGCGTTCATTGAGGCGCGGGAAGGCGGGGCTGGTCGTCGTAGTGATGGTTTCGGTCATGTCAAACTCCTTGTCGGTCAATCCGGGTATGGGCTTCGGTCCTCTTGCGGGTCTCGTTGCAGTCTTCGCGGGCTGTTTTGGGTCATCCGTGAGGTGGTCACTTGCATTGACCCGAAAGTAGCGTTGCGCTATTAATCAGTAAAACAAGTTGTTTCATAAAAAATAATCGGAAATTTCGATTTATGTTGCCCTCCCTGCGCCAACTGACCTTTCTTGTTGCTCTTTCGGAAGAGCTGCATTTCAGCAACGCCGCAAAACGTTGCAATGTGACCCAATCGACCCTCAGTGCCGGGTTGAAGGATCTGGAAGCCATTCTCCAGGTCTCCCTTGCCGAGAGGACCAAACGCAGCGTGATCATGACCCCGATCGGCGCGAGGATTGCTGCCAAGGCACGAGAGTTACTTACTGACGCGGAAGATCTCGTGACCATGGCCTCGGAAGCATCTGCACCCTTATCCGGTGATCTCCATCTCGGCGCCATTCCCACCGTCGGCCCCTTCCTGTTGCCGCGCCTGCGTCCGCTGATCAAAGTGGCCTATCCCGATTTGCGCCTGTTTCTGAGGGAAGAACTGACAGAGCCTTTGCTTGAAGGCCTGCGGTCTGGACGGCTCGATGCGGCGCTCATCGCGCTGCCTCACAACACCGGCGAGTTGATGACCCACGAACTGTTTGACGATGGCTATCATCTGGTGGTGCCGATGGATCATCCGCTCTCCTGTGCCACCAGAACCGATCTCACCGGTCTCAGGGACCAGAAATTCATGCTTCTGGAAAAGGGCCATTGTTTGCAACAACACGCGCTCTCGGCCTATCCGGGCCTCATCAACCGGAATGAGGAGTTTGATGCCACCAGTCTGCCGACCCTGATGGCCATGGTCGAGGAGGGGCTCGGCACGACCCTCATTCCCGATCTCGCGATTGATGCTGGTCTGACCCGTGGTCATCAGGTCCATCGGATTTCCCTGCCCGATGCCCTGCCGCGCAGGATCGCCCTCGTCTGGCGTCGCTCGTCAGCCCGCGAGGCGGATTTTCTCCTTCTCGCCGATCTGCTTCGAGAGGCCCGTCAGAGCCTCAAGGCAAAGGGTCGCGCCTGACAGGCGCATGAGACGTCTTGACGGGATAAAGCCGGTCTGCAACTATCCACCATGTAAACCTTTCGGCGCTGAGCGCGGCAATCGGATCAACCATTCATGAGGTGAGACGAGGGCAACCGCGGCGCACAGCCCGGAACGTCTATTTCCTGAGATATCCTCATAAGGAACAGCCGGGCTGATGATCAGACCGGAGTGACTTATGAAGACCATCATCGAACCCTTCCGCATCAAATCCGTCGAGCCGATCCGCATGACCACGCGCGCCGAGCGCGAGGAAAAGCTCAAGGCTGCCAGTTACAATCTCTTTGCGCTGAAATCCGAGGACGTGCTCATCGATCTGTTGACCGACTCGGGTACCGGTGCCATGAGCTCGGAGCAGTGGGCCGCCGTCATGCGCGGTGACGAGAGCTATGCCGGTTCCCCTTCCTATTATCGCTTCAGGGACGCCGTGCAGGCGCTGATGCCGTTCGAGCACATCATCCCGACCCATCAGGGGCGCGCAGCCGAGGCCATTCTGGTGTCGATCTTTGGCGGCAAGGGCAAGCTTATCCCGTCCAACACCCATTTCGACACCACGCGCGGCAACATCGAGGCCAGCGGGGCGGAAGCCTCGGATCTGGTGATTGCCGAGGGCAAGGACCCAGCCTCGCTGCATCCCTTCAAGGGCAACATGGATCTTGAAAAGCTCGAAGCCTTCCTGGACACCCATGGCGACGCCGTGCCCATCGTGATGATCACCATCACCAACAATGCCGGTGGCGGTCAGCCCGTCAGCCTTGCCAATCTTAGGGCGGTTTCGGAGCTGGCGAAAAAGTACGGCAAGCCCTTCATCATCGATGGCTGTCGCTTCTCGGAAAACGCCTGGTTCATCAAGCAGCGTGAGGAAGGTCAGCAACAGCGCGACATCCGCGATATCGTGCGGGACTGCTTCTCGCTGGCCGATGGCATGACCATGAGCGCCAAGAAGGATGCCTTTGGCAACATCGGTGGCTGGATCGCCTTCAATGACGATTCGCTTGCGGAACAAGCCAGAGTTCGCCTCATTCAGACCGAAGGTTTCCCCACCTATGGCGGGCTTGCCGGGCGCGATCTGGAAGCCTTGGCACAGGGGCTTCAGGAGATCACTGACGAGGATTATCTTCGTTATCGCATCCGCACCAACGAATATATCATCGAGCGGCTCGATGCGATGGGCATCCCGGTGGTCAAGCCTGCGGGCGGGCACGCGGTCTTTGTCGATGCCAAGCGCTGGTTGCCGCATATCGATCCGCTCAGCTATCCCGCCCATACGGTCGCCTGCCGTCTTTATGAAATCGGTGGCATCCGCTCCTGCGAGATCGGCTCGGTGATGTTTGGCCGTCAGACCGACGGCTCTGAAAAGCCTGCCGCGATGGAATTGGTGCGCCTTGCCTTCCCTCGCCGGACCTACACCCAGTCCCACGCGGACTATGTGGTCGAGGCCTTTGAGATGCTGGAGGCTGAAAAGCAGAGCCTGACCGGCTTCACCATCACCAAGGAACCAAAACTGATGCGGCACTTCACCTGCGAATTTGCCCCGCTTGCGGGCTGATCGGGATGTGATCCGAACAGACATGCCAAACACATGAAAGACGCGCCAGAATGGTCTCTGGCGCGTCTTTTCTTTTGCCAGCTTGGATGGGGCTCACATTGAGGAAGGCAGAAGACCCAGTCATGACCTTTTTGCAACAGGTGACCAATATCAACCAAAAAGAGCATGAGGAAGACTTGAATGCGCAGGGTCGCAAGCGTATGACCACGGCGAACCAATAGAAAGTCGAGGCGTTTTTGTCGCGTAAAGTCAGCACAGAGTCCGTATCCAGCGCCGCACCGGCCCGCTTTGAAGCGCCCGTGCGGAACGGTCGAACTGCGCTTTGATCAGCGGCTCGTAACGCGCGCCTGCTGTCAGCTCGGTCGACCCTGCTGGCAGCGAAATCTCCCCAACAGAAAAATCGAGATTTTGTTCTGCCCAATCATCTCTTCAGGATGTTTGGCAAGAACCCATGTTTTACGACGAAGGACCCTTCGGCCGGAAGCCTTTCCGTGCCGAAAAAGACAACAAACGCGCCAAGAGCGACAAAAGGAAACGCAAGAACAATCGATGGCAGGCAACCGACAGGGAGTTTCGCTGCGCTCATTGCAAGCAGATGGTCTTTCTGACCTCTGATATGGGCACCGTGCATCGCAATCACTGTCCCCATTGCCTGCATTCCCTGCATGTCGACACCAAGCCCGGCAATCGTGCTTCCACCTGCCAATCGCGCATGGAGCCGATCGGGCTGACTGTTAAGCACAATGGTTTTGACAAATATGGCCGGGAACGCGGCGGCGACATCATGCTCGTTCATGCCTGCACGGGATGCGGCACGATCAACATCAACCGCATTGCGGGCGATGATTCTTGCCGTGAAATTCTCGCTGTCTTTGAACGCTCCCTGGCGATGGGGGACGATCAGAGACGCGCCGTCGAGAAAGCCGGTGTCAGGCTTTTGCTGTTCGAGGATAGCGAGGTGCTGCGAACGGCCCTGTTCGGCATCTCTCTCGTCTGATCACCATCAAACTCTGCTCCGGCGGGCATCAGGCTCGCCGGAGCACTTCAATCCTTCATTCCACCCGCATCAGATCATCGTGGCCTGCTCCACGACGCGGACAAGCAGCGCCAGATCCTCATCACGGCTGAGATTGTGACCGCCATCCTTGATCAGCGTCAGGCGTACATCGTCTTGCGCGAGACGGGAGACCAGATCCACCGAGGCCTGCCAAGGCACGGAATCATCCCGCACCCCTTGCAGGATACGCACCGGGCAGCCGGTCTGGATCAGCCGGTCGCCGAACAAATGCTTTTCGCCATCAACGATCAGATTACGGGTGATCTCGTAGGGCTCGCCATATTCGCTCGGTTTGCGAAAAATACCGTTCGCCGCCAATTCCGCGCGGGTTGCCTGATCAAAGATGTCCCACATCAGGTCCTTGGTCATGTCCACCGCAGGCGCGATCAGCACAAGCCCCTTGATACGGCTTTTCTTGATGCCGACCCGCTCGATGTGGGCCTTGACCAACAGCAGCGCGAGCCACCCGCCCATCGACGAGCCGATGACAATCTGTGGCCCGCTCGTCTTCTCATCGAACATGGCCATGCTTTCTTCTAGCCATTTGGAAATGGTGCCATCGGTGAAGGCCCCGCCTGATACTCCATGGCCGGAATAGTCATACCGGGTGAAGCCAAGGCCGCTGCTCGCAGCAAAGGCATCAAGAGCCATCGCCTTCGAGCCCTGCATGTCCGATTTGTAACCGCCCATCCAGAAAAGTTCGATCCCGCCTTCCTCGGTGGCAGGACGATGATGAAAGGCGATTTCACGTGAATCGCCGGCCTCACCCACAAGGAAGGTTTGCTTTTCGGTCGCGGTCATTGTTATGTCTCCGGGAATCAGGTTTCGGCGCGGCTTTGTGCGCTATCCTCCTATTTGTAGCGTGGCAGCCTTCATGACAAAAGCCCCAACAATACTGCAAGTCATCCCCTGGCTCGATTCCGGCGGGGTCGAAAGGGGAACGGTGGATATCGCCGAAGCGATCACGCGGGCAGGCGGACGGGCTCTTGTCGCCGCCGAACCGGGGCGCTTGCAGGGGGATCTGGAAGCTGTCGGTGGCGAACTTCTGCCGCTCAAGGGCCGTTCCAAGAACCCGCTCGCCATTCTGTACAGCAACGCGAGCGCCATCGAGAAAATGATTCGGGAGCGAAACGTTGATCTGGTCCATGCCCGCTCCCGCGCCCCTGCATGGAGTGCCTGGCGCGCCGCCCGTCTCGCAGGTGTGCCGTTCGTCACCACCTATCACGGCGCCTACAGCCAGAAGGGCCGCCTCAAGGCCTTCTACAATTCCGTCATGGCCAAGGGCGATGTGGTGATCGCCAATTCAGACTACACCGCCCGCCTGATCGCCGAACGCAACCCCGATGCCATCCCGCGCATCCTCTCGATCTATCGCGGCGTCGATATGGCCCGCTTTGATCCCAAGGTGGTCTCTGTTGATCGCGTGAAGACCCTGCGCACCGCATGGGGGCTTGATGAGCGCCCGGTGATCATCCTCCCCTCCCGACTCACCCGCTGGAAGGGCCAGAGCTTTATCCTCCCCGTGATGGGTGCCCTGAAGCGCGAAGGCGTCGCCTTCCAGCTGGTTCTCATCGGCGATGATCAGGGCCGGAAGGCCTATGTCGAGGAGCTGGACCAGCTGATTGCCGAGCATGAGCTTGGGGGCTGTGTCAAACGGGTCGGTCATTGCTCCGACATGCCTGCGGCCTATGGCCTCGCCAATCTGGTGGTTGTGCCCAGTCAGGATGCCGAGACCTTTGGCCGCTCGGCAGCCGAAAGCCTTGCGCTTGCGACCCCGGTACTGGTGGGGGATCTGGGCGCTCAGCCTGAAGTCACCGCCTGCCCTGAAGGCATCGAGCCGGACCGCTGGATCGCCCGCTCGCTGCCCCATGGCGATGAGGCCGCATGGCGCGATGCCATTCGCTGGGGCCTATCCCTGACGGCGGCTGACCTCGCAAGCATTGCGCCCCTTGCCCGTGCACACATCGAGGCGAAATTCTCGCTTGCCTCCATGAGCCACCAGACCCTCGCTGTCTATGACAGTCTGCTCGGAACCGATCTCGCCAGCCGCTGAAGGCGAGGCGAGCAAGGCAGCAAAAGAAAAGCCCAACCGCTGAGGGTCAGGCTTTCAAGGTTGAAAAGCTGTTATTGTTGTTCTGAAGCTTATGCCTTCTTGCTGGGACGCAGATAGATGAACCAGTAGAACCAGCCGACAAGCAGACCGCCGCCGATGATGTTGCCGATGGTGACGGGGATCAGGTTGTTGATCAGGAAGTTCGACCAGGTCAGCGCATCAAAGTCGCTGGCTGCGCGTCCAGCCTCAACCCAGAAGGTATCGTCGACCCGCATCTTGGTGAAGATGGCCATCGGAATCTGGAACATGTTGGCAATGCTGTGCTCGAAACCGGCGGCCACGAACATGGCGACAGGGAGCACCACCGCCAGCAGCTTGTCGGTGACAGTGCGGGCCGAGAAGGTCATCCAGACGCCAAGGCAAACCATGACATTGGCCATGGCACCCAGCGCAACGGCCTGAAAGAAACCGTGGTGCAGCTTGTGATCGGCGATTGACATATATTGAATGCCCAGAGCGTGCGTGGTGCCCGGTCCCTGCTCATAATGCTGGGCAACCTGCATGATGCCGACCAGCGCCATCGCGCCGACGAAGTTGCCGACATAGACCAGCACCCAGTTTCTGGCGAGCTGGGCCCATGTGATCTTGTTGCTGGCCTTGGCCACAACGGTCAACACCGTGCTGGTGAACAGCTCGCCGCCATTGACAACGACCAGCATCAGCCCGAGGCTGAAGGCGAGGCCGCCCAGCATCTTGTTTGCTCCCCAGCCCATATTGCTGTTGCCGGTGGTGACCACCGTATAGAAGATGAAGGCGATGCCGATGAAGGCGCCGGCCATGATGGCCAGCATGAATGTGTTGCGTGGATGCTTGGTGGCTTTTGCAACACCGGCATCTTCGGCCTTTTTTGCCATTTCGGCTGGCAGCAAAGCGTCGAAGGGGGCTTGAGACATGTGTATGAACAACCTTGGGCAAGATGCTGTAGGCGCGACCAATGGGCGCGGGTTTGGTGCCCGCTCTTTATCAGACAGCCATGCGGGATCGTTGATCTTTGTCATCCATGGGCATGCAAATCGCGCATGGCAGCCTTCAAATGGCCCGATGTTTTGCTGAAATGTAGGTCTCCAGACCCCGGGCCAAAGCACCCAATTTGCAAAATCGCAAGATTTTCTCTGGTTTATTCGCCCATTGACACCCTCGCAGGGCTTGAAAGGAAACCCAAGCTGCGGCATATGTATCAGACCGCCGAAAGTGCAACAACCAAGGAGAATACGACCATTCGCCGTCCATTCCGAGCGCAACCCACCCGTGAGACGGGACCGCGCATCAATAACCTAATCCGTGTAGACGAAGTTCAGCTCATTGACGATGAAGGCACCAACCACGGTTCCGTGCCCACCAGTCAGGCGATGAGCATGGCAGCTGAAGCGGGGCTTGATCTGGTGGAGATTTCACCGAACGCCAAACCGCCGGTCTGCAAGATCATGGATTATGGTCGGTACAAGTATCAGGCTCAGAAAAAGGCAGCCGAAGCGCGCAAGAAGCAGAAGGTGGTCGAAGTCAAGGAAGTGAAGATGCGTCCGAACATCGACACCCATGACTATGAGGTCAAGCTGCGCAGCGCCAATCGCTTCATCGAAAGCGGCGACAAGGTGAAATTCACCCTCCGCTTCCGCGGACGCGAGATGGCTCACCAGAATCTGGGTATGGAACTGCTGCAGAAGGTCAAGGCCGAGCTGGCCGAGGAGACCAAGGTGGAACTCGAGCCAAAACTCGAAGGCCGCCAGATGATCATGATCCTCGCCCCGAAATGATCCCGCTTTGAGGTCCTTGATGGTCTAGAACCGTCCCGCGGATCTTGGCTGGATACTATCAAAAAACCCGGTTCCTTCGAGCCGGGTTTTTTGTTGGGGGGGGGTAGATGGCCGCTAGGAGCCCAAGGTGGACATAAGAGAGAGGCTTGGCTTGGCGGTCTTACTGATATTTAGCTTCGGTCTGTTTTTGGAATTCAGCTGACAATGCTTTAAGTTTAACAATCACGTTCCTGAAGTATTCTCGATCTACCTCTAACGTTTCACCCAAAGCTCCACGTGCTTTACGCCCTGCCTTTTCAAGGTATATGGCGTTCATTTTGCCGTATCCATGGATGACTAAATCACGAGAAGCCTTTATCTCAATGTAGTTTTCTATAGTTTCCGAATCCAATTCAATCGAAATCACTTTTGAAGCCTTATCTAAATATTCCTTTGGCTTTGAAAACATTAGTCCTTCGCATTTAATTGCAACAAATCGCTTGATTAGATCATCTCTATTTTCATTCTCAAGAACCAGGTCGACAGGTACGCCACCTTTATCAGCAAGAATTTTTAGCTTTTGTGGGTGAGCACAAGCGACTATAGAAATGCAGTCTTGAATAAACGCTTCGACCCTCGAAACCAAACTGACAATATTCGTTTCATACATTCCACGATCAAGCTGGCTTTGAAATAGCGCTCCAATTTCTTTGTCTCTACGTTTGTTGTTTACCCAACCAAGCTTTTTCGGAGTTTTATAGGGTTTTTTCGCAGAACTGGTTGAATTGCAGAGCTTTTTGGATTTTTCCTCGAGATCTGGCTTCAATAGCTCAGAAAAAATCCAAGCGTTGTTTATGTGCTTATAAAGTGCCAAGTGCTTTCGATAGATTTGTTTGGACACATATGAGTCTCTTGACATTGCCTTCCCCCGCATTGATCGTCATCAGTGATACAACCCGAAGTAGGTTGTTTTGACATTGATTTATAACAACAATAGTTTTTTTGGATGTCCCCTTCGTCCGCCCACCTGCCATTCGCTAATTCTAGCGCGGTGTAGGTCATCCACTCAGATGAATGCCGCTCTCCTCCCAGATTCTCCACCTTCCCCCTTGATTCTCGTCGCCCGCATCGGTATAACCCGCCAGTCTCGACTCATCCGGCCGATATATAGGGCTGCCGTGGTGGGTCTCGAATGCTCAATCCGAGAAAGTGGAATGAATGCCTTCAGGGCGACAGGCGACTTTCTTCGAGCGACTTCAAAACAACAGTCCGTCAAGGACATCAGGAGAGCAAAATGCCCAAGTTGAAAACCAAGTCCGGCGCCAAAAAGCGCTTCAAGATCACTGGTTCCGGCAAGGTTGTGACCGCCCAGGCTGGCAAGCGTCACGGCATGATCAAGCGCACCACCAAATTCATCCGCAAGGCCCGTGGCACTACTACTCTGTCCGAGCAGGATGCCAAGATCGTCAAGCAGTTTCTGCCCTACAAATAAGCAGCCGCTTGAGAAACGCATTCCGTTTAGAGGAGTATAGACAATGTCACGTGTAAAACGCGGTGTAACCGCTCACGCCCGTCACAAGAAAGTTCTGAAGGCTGCCAAGGGCTACTATGGCGCTCGCCGGACAACCATCCGCATTGCGAAGCAGGCCGTAGAGAAAGCCGGTCAGTACGCCTACCGCGACCGCAAGACCAAGAAGCGCAACTTCCGTTCGCTCTGGATCCAGCGTATCAACGCCGCTGTTCGCGAACAGGGCCTGACCTATGGTCGATTTATCGACGGCCTCAACAAGGCCGGCATCGAGATTGACCGCAAGGTTCTTTCTGATATGGCAATCAATCAGCCCGAGGCTTTCGCAAGCCTGGTTGAAAAAGCCAAATCTTCTGCTGCTGCCTAAATCCTCCGCTCGCAACAGCGCATTGGCGCTTTGGGAAGAAGGATTCGTGTTGAGGCTCTAAATGTTGCAATTCGCGTCACATCGAATTGCGAGATTGTCTCTATCGGCGCACGAGCATAAAGATGTTTGAAAACCCGCGTCGAGCACTCGATGCGGGTTTTTTATTTGGTTGATTGGCGCAAGAGCACGGTTTTCTCACAAAG
Source organism: uncultured Cohaesibacter sp. (assembly GCF_963662805.1). Taxonomy (NCBI): domain Bacteria; kingdom Pseudomonadati; phylum Pseudomonadota; class Alphaproteobacteria; order Hyphomicrobiales; family Cohaesibacteraceae; genus Cohaesibacter; species uncultured Cohaesibacter sp. The sequence continues at coordinate 27,061 of NZ_OY759873.1, read as the reverse complement.
CCGCTTTATTGTGCCGGTCAATCTGTTAAAACCGCAATCAATTGAAATCCGTCCGGGCTTTGCCCGGTCTCAATGTCCATATGGAATGGTTATGTCGGAACTTAACGCACTCGAGCAGGAAATCACGGCGGCCATCGGCGCTGCCAGTGACGAAGCTGCACTGGAAGACGTCCGCGTCTCCGCCCTTGGCAAGAAGGGCAAGATTTCGGAACTGATGAAAACTCTGGGCAAGATGAGCCCCGAAGAGCGCAAGGAAATGGGTCCCGCGCTCAATGGTCTGAAGGACCGCGTCGGCGAGGCACTCGCTGCACGCAAGGACGTGCTGAAGGCGGAAGCCCTCAATGCCCGCCTCGTCTCCGAGACCGTTGACGTGACCCTGCCAACCCGCCCTGGCGCAACCTTTGACGGCCGCGTTCACCCGATCGCGCAAGTCACCGACGAACTAACCGCCATCTTTGCCGACATGGGGTTTGCCGTGGCCGAGGGCCCGGACATCGAAACCGATTTCTACAATTTCACCGCCCTCAACTTCCCGCCCGATCATCCGGCGCGTCTGGAACACGACACCTTCTTCTTGCCCGAGAAGGAAGACGGCTCCCAGATGGTGCTGCGCACCCACACCTCGCCGGTGCAGATCCGCACCATGGTCAATCAGGAACCGCCGATCCGCGTCATCTGCCCGGGCCGCACCTACCGCTGCGACAGTGACCAGACCCACACCCCGATGTTCCATCAGGTCGAGGGCCTCGTCATCGAGGAAGGCGCCCATATGGGTCATCTCAAATGGGTTTTGGAAGAATTCTGCAAGGCCTTCTTCGAGGTCGACAGTGTCAAGATGCGCTTCCGCGCGTCCCACTTCCCCTTCACCGAACCGTCCATGGAAGTGGACATCGGCTGTGAGCGCGTGGGCAACGAAATCCGCATCGGCGAAGGCGATGACTGGCTTGAAATTCTCGGCTGCGGCATGGTGCATCCCAATGTGCTGCGCAACTGCAACCTCGACCCGGACAAATACACCGGCTTTGCCTGGGGCATGGGTATCGACCGCATCGCCATGCTGAAATACGGCATGCCGGATCTTCGCGCCTTCTTCAATGGCGACAAGCGCTGGCTCGATCACTATGGCTTCCGCCCCCTTGACATACCCGGACTTGTAGGAGGGCTCTCCTCATGAAATTCACCCTCTCATGGCTGAAGGATTATCTCGAAACCGACGCGTCCCTCGAAGAGATCCTCGACAAGCTCACCATCATCGGCCTTGAGGTCGAGGAAGTCATCGACGCGGCCTCGGCCCTGAAGGACTTCACCGTCGCCTATGTCGAAGAAGCCGTCCAGCATCCCGACGCCGACCGCCTGCGCGTCTGCAAGGTCAACACCGGCAAGGAAGTGCTCCAGATCGTCTGTGGCGCTCCCAATGCCCGTGCGGGTATCAAGGTGGTTCTGGCCCAAAACGGATCCGTCATCCCGGCCAACGGTATGGTGCTGAAGCCGACCAAGATCCGTGGTGTCGAATCCAACGGCATGATGTGTTCCGAACGCGAAATGGGTCTGTCCGACGAGCACAACGGCATCATGGAACTTCCTGAGGATGCGCCGATTGGCAAGCCTTTCGCTCCTGTTCTCGGCCTCAATGATCCGGTCATCGACATTGCCATCACCCCCAACCGGGGCGATGCTCTCGGTGTCTATGGCGTTGCGCGCGACCTTGCCGGCTCCGGTATCGGCACCCTGAAGGAAAAGACCCCCAAGGAGGTCAAGGGCAGCTTCGACAGCCCGGTCAAGGTGACCCTCAAGGAAGAAGGTGACGATCCGATCTGCCCGGTCTTCACCGGCGTCTATGTCAAGGGCGTCAAGAACGGCCCGAGCCCCGACTGGCTGCAGGCCCGCCTGCGCGCCATCGGCCTCCGTCCGATCAACGCCCTCGTCGATGTCACCAACTACATTTCCTATGACCGTGGCCGCCCGCTTCATGTCTATGACGCCGACAAGCTCACCGGCGATATCCACGTCCGCCTCGGCAAGCCGGGTGAGAAAATGGTGGCGCTTGACGGCAAGGAATATGAGATCACCGAGGGCGAGGAAATCTGCGTCATCGCCGATGACAAGGGTCTGGTCGGCTTCGGCGGCATCATGGGCGGTGAGACAACCGGCTCTCAGCCGGAAACCACCAACGTCTTCATCGAATGCGCCTGGTTCGATCCGATCAAGACGGCCCGCGCCGGTCGTGCCCTCGGTATCCAGTCCGACGCCCGCTATCGCTTCGAGCGCACCTGCGATCCGGCCTTCGTGATCCCCGGTCAGAATGCTGCGGTTGAAATGGTGCTCGAGCTTTGCGGTGGTGAGCCGTCCAACATGGTTGTTGCTGGCGAACCGCCGATCAAGGACAAGATCATCGACTTCCCGCTGTCCGAGGTGAAGCGCCTCGTCGGCCTCGAAGTCTCCGAGATTGAGATCAAGACCGTGCTCCAGCGCCTCGGCTTCTGGATGTCGGGTAAGGGTGACGTGGTCAAGGTCGCGGTGCCGACTTTCCGTCCGGACATCCATGGCAAGGCTGACATCGTAGAAGAGGTGGCCCGCATCGTCGGCGTCGACCGCGTGCCCAACACGCCGTTGCCGCGCCTCAGCTCGGTCACCCAGCCGCCGCTCACCGAACGCCAGAAACGCATCCGCAATGCCCGTCGCCAGCTCGCTGCCCGCGGCATGGTCGAAGCGGTCACCTGGTCCTTCACCGAGAAATATCTCGCCGAGATGTTCGGTGGTGGCAAGCCCGAGCTGGCACTGACCAACCCGATCTCCGCCGATCTGTCCGACATGCGCCCGAGCCTTCTACCCGGTCTCCTGCTGGCCGCTCAGCGCAACGTTGACCGTGGCTTCAATGATCTCGCCCTGTTCGAGGTTGGCCAGATCTTCCTTGGCGACCAGCCTGAGGATCAGTTCACACACGCAACCGGCATCCGGCGCGGGGCTGTGCATGTGACTGGAACGGGCCGTCACTGGCGCGAACCGGCCAAGAATGCCGACGTTTTCGACGTCCGTGCCGACGCTCTGGGCGTGCTCGAAGCCATGGGGCTGAACAGCGCCAGCCTGCAGATCGTTGCCGGTGGCCCCGACTGGTATCATCCGGGCCGCTCCGGCACGATCCAGCTTGGACCGAAGAATGTCATCGGCACCTTCGGTGAGCTGCATCCCAAGGTTCTCGACGACCTCAAGGTTGATGGCCCGATCTGTGCCTTCGAGATCACCATCGAGGCGGCTCCTGCACCGAAGAAAAAGGCCACCAAGCGTCCTGCGCTGGTGCTCTCCGATCTTCAGCCGGTCCGTCGCGACTTCGCCTTCGTGGTCAATTCCGACGTCACCGCCGCGACGATCCTTCGGGCCGCCAATGGCGCGGACAAGAAGCTGATCACCTCGGTCAATCTGTTTGACCTCTATGAGGGCGACCGGATGGAAAAGGGCAAGAAGTCGGTTGCGTTCGAAGTGACCCTTCAGCCCAAGGACAAGACCCTGACCGACGAGGATATCGAGGCGATCTCCAAGAAGATCGTCGAATCCGTGGCCAAGGCAACCGGCGGCGAACTGCGCGGCTGAAGCCAAACCAAACGATGCTAAAAGGCGGGGCCACTGGCTCCGCCTTTTTTTGTTTGTGCTGGCATGTGCTTTTGCCATCTGGTCCAGAATCGCGCATCTTGTCCCTCTCAAAGAGGAGAGATGCCTTTTGGAAAGCCCGTTTCTGGTCAGCAAGAGCTCTGACGACACGCCACTTGATGACGAAACCCGCAAGGTGCTGCTCGCCCGCTTCATTCGCGAGGATGACGAGCTGATGGATCTGCTGAGGTCTCTGAGGAAGCTGGCACTACCGGACTGGCGTCTGGTGTCCGGTGCCATCTATCAGACGGTTTGGAACCGCTTGACCAGCCGCCCGGCGGGCCACGGCATCAAGGATTATGATGTCGCCTATTTCGATGCTGCTGACCGCTCCTTTGAGGCGGAGGACGCCGTGATCCGCTGGCTCGAGGAGAGCCTGCCCCAGTGGCGCGGGCGCATCGAGGTGCGCAATCAGGCACGGGTGCATCTGTGGTATCCGGAGCGCTTTGGCGGGCCCTATCCGGAATTGAAAAACACGGATGAAAGCCTTCAGAACTACATGTGCACCACCCATGCCGTGGCGGTGCGCCTTGAGCCAGATGATCAGATCTCGATCGCGGCTCCCTATGGACTGGCGGATATCTTCTCGCTGACAATCCGCCCCTGTCGCAAGCTGCCAAGCAATCGCAGGCATTATGCCGAGAAAGCAAGGCGCATGGTGGGGCTATGGCCGGAACTCAAGGTGCTGGATTGGGATACGGAAGAGCCGGTCCGGCCCGAATATCTCTAGCGTCCTACGAACGTTTGACGCTTTCCCAGCTCTCCGGCTCGCAGGAATTCACCGCACAGCCGCAACAGGCCTTGCCACAGCTTGGCGCCGCAGGCGGGGCAATCGGGGCAATCGGGCGGATACGCCCCTTTGCAGCCAGTGTATCGAGGATGCCGCGAAGAGCATCGGGGGCAACCCCGAAATGCAGGGCGATGTCTGTGGCTGTGGCCTGGCCTCGTTCGGTGAGATAGCGGTTGACGTCAGAGAGGATCATAGCGGCAACTCCAGCATCGATTTGCCTCCGCCTTGAGGTTTGCGTCCGAGATAGCGCATGACCCCGATCACGAGAGAAAGGAACAAGAGGATCGAAAGGATCCAGGCCGTCGATTGGGACGGATGGCTCGCATAGGTGCCAATTTGATAGGCCATCACCGAGGCACAGTAGCCCAGCATCGTCGTCCAGCCCATGGCAAAGGTTCCCCATTTGCGCCCGACTTCGCGGAAAAGCGCGGCCGAGGCTGCAACGCAAGGGGTGTAGAGCAGGATCAGGAGGAGATAGGCAAAGGCACCGACCTTGCCGTCAAAGCGGACCACCATGGCATTGAAGGTCTGGCTGTCAACTTCCTGTTCTTCTGCAGCAACGTCAAAGCTTGAGACATCGCCGATGTTCAGCCCGAGCGGATCGGCCAGATTGCTCAGGGCATCGGTGAGATTGGCCGGGATGGACGCAAACGCAGAGCTGATCCCGTCCATCAGGTTGAAGGCTTCTTCCTCGGCTTCTCCCTCGCCAGCATCAATCTGGCTATAGAGTGAGTTCAGTGTACCGACAACGGCTTCCTTGGCGAAAATGCCCGTGAAAAGACCAACCGTGGCAGGCCAATTTTCCTCGTGAATGCCAAGCGGTTCGACAACAGGGGTCAGGCTCTTGCCAATCTCGGCCAGAACCGAATGGTCGCTGTCCTCGTGGCCAAAGCTGCCGTCGGTGCCGATGGAATTCAGCAGGCTGAGGCAGAAGACGACCACCACAATGACCTGCCCGGCTTCAAGGCAGAAATTCCGCACCCGGTCCCACGTGCGCATCAGTACGGAGCGCAGACTGGGCATCTGGTAGGGTGGCAATTCCATGATGAAAGGCAGGGCCTTGCCGCCAAAGATCGTGTTCTTCAACACAAGGCCGGTGAAGATCGCAAAGGCCATGCCGATGAGATAGAGAAGGAACACAAGGTTCTGACCACCCGAAGCGAAGAAGGCAGCGGCAAAAAGCGCATAGACCGGCAGGCGTGCGCCGCAGGACATGAAGGGCGCCATCATTGCGGTGACGATCCGGTCCCGTTCGTTGTCAAGGGTCCGGGCGGCCATGACCGCAGGCACGGTGCAGCCAAAGCCGAGCAGCATGGGAACAAAGCTCTTGCCCGGCAGGCCGATGGAGCACATGGCCCGGTCCACCACAAAGGCCGCTCTGGCCATGTAACCGCTGTCCTCAAGGCAGGTGAGGAACAGGAACAGGAAGGCCACCACGGGAATGAAGGTCGCCACGGTCTGGATGCCGACGCCGATGCCGTTGGGGATCATGGCGATCAGCCATGCCGGCAGCCCGATACTGGCCATCAGATGCGCAGGGCCATCGACCAGCAGGGTTCCTGCCAGAATGTCGAAGAAGTCGATGAAGGCACCGGCGAAATTGATCGTCAGCAGGAACATCAGATACATGATGAAAAGGAAGATCGGGATGCCGAACAGACGGTTGAGAATGACGCTGTCGATCCGTTCGGTCCAGGTCGTCGTCAGGCGGCCGATATAGCGGGTCACGGACTGGGCGAGGGAATTGGCAAAGCCATAGCGCCCGTCTGCGATCAGCAGGTCTGCATCATCGCCACTGTCATTGATCAGCTGTTCGAGCAGAATATCGAGTTTCTCGCGGGCTGGCTCGTCAAGGAAGGACAAGGCCTTGTTGTCACCGCCAAGGGCCTTGATGGCAAGCCAGCGTTCGTCTACCCCGGCGCGGTCTGCAGACGGTGCAAGATCTGCGATGAGTCCCGGCAAGGCTGCTTCGATTGCAGCGGGATAGGGAATCGAAACCTCGCTGATTTCGCTGCGGTCCACCGCCGCGCAGATCACCTCCTTCAGGCGATCCCGTCCGGCCCGATCCTGCGGGCAGAGCGCCACCACCGGCATGCCGAGCCGCATGGCCAGTGCATCCACGTCGATTTCCATGCCCTGCCGACGGGCGGCGTCGGTCTTGGTCAGCGCAATGACCATGGGTACGCGCATGTCGAGCAACTGGGTGGTGAGATACAGATTGCGCTCGAGGTTGCTGGCATCCACCACATTGACCACCAGATCGGCCTCACCGGTCAGGATATAGTCCCGTGCGATGGCTTCATCGAGGCCGCTGTTATAGCTGGTGTCGAGCGAGTATGTACCCGGCAGGTCAACCACCACAAAGGATTGATCCCTGTAGCGATAGGCACCTTCCTTTCGATCGATCGTCACGCCCGGCCAGTTACCGACACGATGGCGTTCCCCCGTGAGCGAGTTGAACAGCGTGGTTTTGCCACAGTTGGGATTACCGGCAAAGGCGAGGCGAATTTTGTTCATGGTATCAGCCAAATTCGATCAAAGGGATCCCGTTCAAGCGGCCACTCGGACATGAGAGACAGCTCGCGATCGGGTCAACAAATCAGGAGGTTCAGGTCAGGAGGCGCAGGCTTCGATCTGGACGCCCAAGGCATCGGAACGGCGCAGGGACAAGGCATAGCCCCGAACCTTGATCTCGACAGGATCACCGAAAGGAGCAACGCGCATGATGGTGAACTCGGCACCGCGTGTCAGACCCATGGCCAGCAGCTGTTGCTTATAGGACTGGTTTCCGATCTCCAGCCGGACGATACGACCGTGATCTCCAACATTCATTTCACTCAAAGTGGCAGACATAGAGGTACTCCGCAGTGGTCTGGCCGCGAACTCCCCGAAAGACGGCTGGCCCCGCCAAGAGAGGAATGCGTGCATGAGAATGACTTGCAATCTCATTTACAGGGTCTAATGCGACTTGGCTTTGAACCAAATCAACATCAAGCAAAAAACTTGACCTGAACATACAAGAATACAATTTTCGGATTTCGACAATTAGGATAAATTCGTATATAACGAAATTATCCGTTCACCAGCTCCTCGAGCGAAACGCCGCAATATTGTTTGGTCTGATCCAGCACCACGTGGCTGGCGATCTGCATCTTGCCGCCCACCTGAACGAGCAGGTCTTCTGTCACCGCATGATAGCGCTGGATATCGGTGCAGACAAAGCGGACGAGATAGTCGAAGGAGCCGCTCATTTTCAGGCATTCGACCACATCAGGAAGCTCTGAAATAGCCTTCTCGAAAGTCGAGAAGATCGAGTGATCATGATCGCGGATCGTGATGGTCGCCATCACGGTGACATGGCGGCACAATTGCTCCAGATTGATCAGACCCAGATAGCCGCTGATCAGGCCAATGTCTTCGAGCCGCTTAACGCGCTGCAGGCAGGGGCTGGGAGACAGCCCGACTTTCTCCGAAAGAGCCTTGTTGGTGATCCGGGCATTCTTCTGAAGTTCATCCAGAATGCGCAAGTCAATTCGGTCGAGCTTGGAGCTTTTGCGCGGCAAGATAGGCCTCCGTTTGAGTCTCGCCACAAAATATAATTTTGTGAGCCACTGATATCTGTCAGATGATGCAAAGTTTTGCAAGTTAATTCAGCATACTTAACGGGCGTACAAAATTGTGAGCAAATCCGGACATGAAAAGACCTTGCGCCAACGGCGGGGTATGAAAGTGCAAAACAGCTCAAGGGTTTGAGGAAAGTTCTGCGGCGAATTGCAACTCCCTCTTGAACCGAAATTGGCCCCGTGCAAGCATGCGGGCCAACGGGAGGAAATCCGAACGTCCACAAAAATCACTTTTTAGTCTGAGGTAAACAAAAATGCGTAAATCAGGTTCGATTGATCGCCGTTCGGTGCTCACCGGATTGGCCGCGGGGGGAGCTGTTGGGCTCGCAAGTCCGAGCGTCGTCAAGGCACAGGAAACCATCACCTGGAAAATGGCCATGTCCTGGCCCAAGCAGGTTCCCGGCGTAGGGGTGAACGGCGTTCGCTTCGCAGAGAAAGTCACCCAGATGTCCGGTGGCCGTCTGACCATCAAGGTCTTTGGCGCTGGCGAACTGGTTCCGCCGCTGGAAGTCTTTGATGCAGTATCGAGTGGCGCGGCCGAATGCGGTCATGCGACCTCATACTACTGGCAGGGCAAGGATCCTTGCTTCCACTTCTTCACGGGCGTGCCCTTCGGTCTGACGCAGATCGAACATGCAGCCTGGCTCTATTTTGGCGGCGCTCAGGAACTTTGGGAACGCGCCTATGCACCATTTGGCGTGACGCCTTTCTATGCCGGTGCATCGGGCACGCAGGCTGCGGGCTGGTTTGCCAAGGAACTCAAGACCCTTGAAGACCTGAAAGGCCTCAAGATGCGTATCGCTGGCCTCGGTGGTGAGGTTCTGCGCCGTCTTGGCGCGTCTGTCGTCATGCTGCCGCCAACGGACATCTTCTCCGCCCTGCAGTCCGGCACGATCGATGCCGCCGAATGGGTTGGCCCCTGGAACGATCTGGCCTTTGGTCTCTACAAGGTGGTCAAGAACTACTACATGCCCGCCTTCCACGAGATGGGTGCCGGTCTCGAAGTGATCGTCAACACCGAGAAGCTGAAGGCTCTACCTGAAGACCTGCAGATGATCATCAAGGAAGCTGCTCGTGCCACTTCCATGGAAACCATGGCTGACTACGCCTACAACAACGCCGCCTCCTTCGGTCCGCTGAAAGCGAAAGACGGCGTGGTTGTGCGGGCCCTGCCTGACGACATGGTCATGGCACTGGCCAAGGAATCCGAAGTGGTCGTCAAGGAAATCGCAGACAGCTCTCCGCTGGCTGGCGAAATCTACAAGAGCTTCATCGACTATCGCCTGATGTGCAACGACTACCACATGAAAGCCGAGTGGGAAGCTCTGCGCACCCGCAGGATGGCTCTCGAACAGCTCTGATTGCCTCAGTGGCAAGAGTGTAGGCCTTCGGGCTGACAACGGACACAAAACCCGGCCTTTGAGGTCGGGTTTTTCATTTTCGCGCTGGATATTTTACGCAAGCCGTGAGATAGGCATCAAAAAGTCTCTTCTCTGTTGGAGAGACCGAGGGTATAAGCGCATCCATGACCAGACAGACTTTGAAAAAGATCCGCAACTTTTCCATCATCGCGCACATTGATCATGGGAAATCCACGCTCGCCGACCGGCTCATTCAGTTTACCGGTGGCTTGAGCGAACGTGAAATGCGTGAACAGGTGCTCGATAGCATGGAGATCGAGCAGGAACGTGGCATTACCATCAAGGCCCAGACCGTTTCTCTCAAATATGAGGCCGACGATGGCGAGACCTACACGCTCAACCTGATGGATACGCCCGGTCACGTCGACTTTGCCTATGAGGTGAGCCGCTCGCTCGCCGCCTGCGAAGGCTCGCTCCTCGTCGTGGACGCCAGTCAGGGCGTCGAGGCGCAGACCCTTGCCAACGTCTATCAGGCCATCGACAAGGACCACGAGATCGTCCCGATACTCAACAAGATCGACCTGCCCGCAGCCGAACCCGAGCGCGTGCGCGAACAGATTGAGGATGTCATCGGTATTGACGCCTCTGAGGCCATCGAGGCCAGCGCCAAATCCGGCATCGGCATCAAGGAGACGCTGGAAGCCATCGTTACCCGCCTGCCTGCGCCCGAAGGCGACCCGGATGCGCCGCTCAAGGCCATGCTGGTGGACAGCTATTACGACACCTATCTCGGCGTGGTTGTCATTGTCCGCATCATGGACGGCAGGCTGCGCGCCGGTGACCGCATTCGCATGATGGGCACCAATGCGGCCTACGATGTGGATCGCGTCGGCATTTTCCGGCCCAAGATGACTGATGTCAGTGAACTCGGCCCCGGCGAGGTCGGCTTTCTCATCGCCTCCATCAAGGAAGTCGCCGACACCCGCGTCGGGGACACCATCACCAATGTGAAGCGCCCGTGCGAGACCATGCTGCCCGGCTTCCGCCCGGCCCAACCGGTGGTCTTCTGTGGCCTCTTCCCGGTCGATGCCAACGACTTCGAGGACCTGCGAGGCGCCATGGGCAAGCTGCGTCTCAATGACGCCAGCTTCTCCTTCGAGATGGAAACCTCCGCAGCCCTCGGCTTCGGCTTCCGCTGTGGCTTCCTGGGTCTGTTGCATCTGGAGATCATTCAGGAGCGTCTCAGCCGCGAGTTCGACCTCGATCTCATCGCCACTGCTCCGAGCGTGGTCTATGAGTTGGAGTTGACCAACAACGAAGAAATCTCGCTGCACAACCCGGCCGACATGCCCGATGTGGTCAAGATCCGCGAAATTCGCGAACCATGGATCAAGGCCAACATCATGACACCAGATGAATATCTCGGTGCAATCCTCAAACTCTGTCAGGAGCGGCGCGGCGTGCAGACCGACCTTTCCTATGTCGGCTCCCGCGCCATGGTGCAGTATGACCTGCCGCTTAACGAGGTGGTGTTCGATTTTTATGATCGGTTGAAGTCGATCTCCAAGGGCTACGCCAGCTTTGACTATCAGCTTGCCGATTATCGCCCCGGCGATCTGGTCAAGATGTCCATCCTAGTCAATGATGAGCCGGTGGATGCGCTCTCCATTCTGGTGCACCGCTCTCAGGCCGAGATGCGCGGACGCTCCATGTGCGAGAAGCTGAAAGACCTCATCCCGCGCCACATGTTCAAGATCCCCATTCAGGCCGCCATCGGTGGCCGGGTGATCGCCCGCGAGACCATCTCCGCCATGCGTAAGGACGTGACCGCCAAATGTTACGGCGGCGACGCCACACGAAAGCGCAAGCTTTTGGAAAAACAGAAGGCGGGCAAGAAGAAGATGCGCCAGTTCGGCAAGGTGGAAATCCCGCAAGAGGCTTTCATCGCCGCCCTCAAGATGGACAGCTGATAGAGACAGTAGCATCAGCCCCGCTTCATGCGGGGCTTTTTTTGCCTGTCCCGATGATAGAACCGGTGCGGCTCCCGTCCCCGTTAGGCTCAGATGTCCGGATTGATCTCCTGCAGGAACAAATCAGCCTCCAGGAGAGCACGATCCCGTTCCTCGGCCAGTCGCTGCCGTTCCCGCTCAAGCCGGCGCCGCTCGTCCCGAAGGCGTTGCAGTGTCTTGCGGCGTTCCTTGTCGTCTTCTGCCTTGCGCGCAGTGTCAATCTCCCGATCCAGATGCCGATAGCGTGACTCGACCTCGATGATCTGGGTCTCTATGTCGTGCAGCACCTTGCCCCGAAGGTAGCCTCGCATGAATTCAGGTTCGGTCGCGGCCGGGCAGACATTCTGATAGCTATATCCGTCGCGCCCAGCCTTGAAGCCGCTTGTCGGCGTGCAATAATGCGCAAGCCCCGTCCGATATCCCTCAAGATACTTGGCTTCATCCGGCTCGATGCCATAGCGTTTGCAGGCTTTCTGGTGATCTGCAAGACGGCTTTGGGCATGTCCCTGAGTGGCATCGGCCAGCCCGATATTGCTCCAGTCACCGGTCGCACATTCTTCCTGAGTCAGGCTGGCACAGCCCGTGAGCAGGGGAGCAATGATCAGGAAAGCGGGAAAGAGACGCATTTTTGCCCCAAACTGTGCGAGTATTCTAACGGTGATTCGTAAGGACATCAGACTGTAGGTCAATGGTTACCCATTCCCACCGGGATGAGCAAGCACGGGCAATGCGACGCATTCGCCATCTCGTGCTTTCAGCCAGTGGCCGGCATAACGGGACAAATGGAGACAGCTTCATGTCGGCTCTGATACCAGCAAGAGCAAAGGCAAGCGATGGATCGGGGCAGAGAGAGAGAGAGCCTCGCCGGAACAGGGGAGCCGTGGCAGGACTCGTCATGATCGGCGCGTCGCTGCTGTTTGGCCTCGCCATCCCTGAGGCCAGTGCCCAAACCCCAGCCAAGCAATTGTTCGGCAGCAAGGCCGCGCCCGCCAATCTCGAGACCCGGTCTATCGGCTCCTACGCCAAGGGCTGTCTTGCCGGTGGCCGCGCATTGGAAATCGACGGTCCGGCCTGGCAGGCGATGCGCCTGTCGCGCAATCGCAACTGGGGCCACCCGGTGCTGATCGCCTTCCTTGAAAAGCTGGCGATGGACGCCAGAGCCTATGATGGCTGGAACGGTCTGCTGATCGGAGACATCGCCCAGCCACGTGGCGGGCCGATGATCACCGGCCATGCCTCCCACCAGATCGGACTTGATGCCGACATCTGGCTGCGCCCGATGCCTGCCAAGCGCTTCTCCAAGGCCGAACGGGAAGAGGTCTCCGCCATTTCCATGCTGAAGAACGGAACCCGCACCGTTGATCGCACCAAGTTCACTGACGCCCATTTCCGCCTCATCAAGCGCGCCGCTTCGACACCCGGCGTAGCCCGCATTTTCGTCCATCCCGGCATCAAGAAGGCACTGTGCGATATGGCAGGCTCTGACAGCGACTGGTTGCGTCAGGTTCGACCATGGTACGGACACCATTATCATTTCCATGTGCGGATGAGCTGTCCCCCAGGTAGTCCGGGCTGTGTCAATCAGGCGCCTCCTCCTGCCGGTGACGGCTGTGGCAAGGAGCTGGCCTGGTGGCTGTCCGATGAACCATGGAAGCCGGCAAAGCCGGTCAAGAAAGACCCCAACAAGAAGCCGAAGAAGAAACGTCAGGTGACCTTGGCCGATCTGCCTCAGGCCTGCACCGCTGTGCTCAATGCAGAGCCTCTTCAGGTCGCCGGTGCTCGCTACAGTCCGACCCCGGCCGACGCTGTCACGGCTTTGCCCAAACCACGTCCGCTCCAGCAATAGTCCGGCTTTGGGAGATCAATTGGCAGGGATCGGGCAGGTGACACCCGTCCCACCAATGCCGCAATAGCCATTGGGGTTCTTCGCCAGATATTGCTGGTGATAGTCCTCGGCATAATAGAAGGGGCCTGCCTCTGCGATCTCGCTGGTGATGGCGCCGAACCCTTTGCTCTTCAGCTGCGCTTCATAACGCGCCCTTGATGCGCGGGCGATATCAGCCTGTGCTTCATCAAAGGTATTGATCGCAGATCGATATTGCGTGCCGATGTCATTGCCTTGCCGCATGCCCTGTGTCGGGTCATGGGCTTCCCAGAAACGGGCAAGCAGAGCCTCGTAGCTTAGAACTTCAGGGTCAAAGACCACCAGAACGGCTTCGGTATGGCCGGTGCCTCCCGAGCAGACTTCCTCATAGGTCGGATTGGGCGTGATGCCACCGGAGTATCCAACGGCGGTGACATGGACCCCATCCATCTGCCAGAACAGGCGCTCCGCTCCCCAGAAGCACCCCAGCCCGATCAGCGCAACCTCATGATCCTCAGGGAACGGGCCATGAAGCGGCGTGCCGAGCACAAAATGTGTCTCTGCTGTCGGGATGGGCGAGGAACGACCGAGCAGGGCAGTCTCTACCGTTGGCATTGCAAGCGTCTTGCGCGAAAATCCGAACATGATTGCGTCCTTTGCCATGAAACAGGGCCATCATTGCACAGGCAATGGGGAGCGATCAGCCTAACGTGTGAGGGCGCGCAAGGCCAGTCACACCCGGATCACTTTTGGGCGACGCTTGCGGCCAAGCCAGATGAAGAACAGCCCGACGAGGGCCGCAACTAGCCAGGCTGGCATCATCAGGATCCACTGCATCACCGGATCCCACAGGAAAGGATGCACGTTGCGCTGGATCACAGCCTGCGCAAGATTGAGGCTGGCGTTGTCAATCTCGAACCATGTGGCGCCGAGGGATTTCATCACCACCTCGTTGGCAGCGATGGACCGAACGCCGTCCAGCACAAGTGCCAGCAACGCAAGTGCACAGGTCCACAACCCGACCATGGTAAAGATAAACCGGATAAAACGCATAAGACCCCACCTTTTGCTATGACACGCCGGATCAGAACACCCCTGTCATTCTCATAAGCCGTTTATGACTCTGAGACAACAGCCTTCGCCGAATTCCTGCAAGCCTCTCAAACCGATATTTCGGTGCGTGTTTTTCAGGCAGGAATCCCGATGATAGGGCAGAGTGTAGCCCGGAAATCGAATGCATGGGATCACCCTTGTTCAAAAACCGGTGTGGGCTTCGCGAGTGCGGGGCCTCTCCGATCCTCAGCCAAGGCACGGGGTGAGCGTTATCCGGCCTGTTCCAACGATTGCACATGTTGCAAAAAGCGTGAAAAATCCGACACTAACGTGGCTCGACGCCCCATTCATCGGCGTCTTTTCCATGCTTTGTTGAAATTAGATGACAATCTGTCAACAGTCGCGGTTTAGTGGCTTGCGTTCGCTTATTTTTTGGCTATAGTGCGCCCACGTTTTGGTACGGAGAGGTGGCCGAGTGGTCGAAGGCGCACGCCTGGAACGCGTGTAGGCGGGTAACCGTCTCCAGGGTTCGAATCCCTGTCTCTCCGCCATTTCCCCTTTTAAGTGATTGAAAATATTGTATTTTCTGGAATTGTGTAATCCCTTTCCCCCTTTTTGCCCCCCTACAAAACTGCTGAATCTCTGCGCTATTGCGAGTAATTGTTTTTCCAAGGGCAAAAGCAGCTTCCCCCGTTTTGCAGTCTGTTTTCGCGCAATGAGACCGAATTGGAGACAATTTCACACTATCCGCAACGAGCTGTGAGTGAAATACGTGGCTTCTAGGTATCACTAGGGAGAAATCGTTCATCAATTCAATGAGCCCCATTTGACAGGTGACGTGCGCGGGGTTTGAAGCTGAGAGCTTGTTATACCTCGGTGGAATGAACCGTCTGGCTTGAATCATCTCAATCCAACCAAATTTTCTGTTGGTTAGAACTTTACCATAGTGATGCCAAGGCTGTTGTTCGCCACCAATACTATGTTTTGAATACTAGGACGGGGATCGTTCAGCGTTGAGTTTATTTTGCTGGGTAAGCCTAAAGTTGAAGCACGCGTATGCTTTGTGATTGGGACAGATCATCGAGGCTCTAAAATTCCGCTGCACAATTGAGGTGGAATAGACGTTCGGGCGGATTGCTGACATTTAGTACATGTGCGAGATCGCAGGCGTCATGAGCAAAAGCGGCCATTCGAGGGGTATCAAAGCCCGTCCTGGCCATTACGGCTCATTCGGCGGCTTCCGGTAGTTCGCTGCTGTTGGAACGAGCGACAGGAATAAGGTCGGGAGGGGCTTGGCAGGTTTCGTCTGCGAAACCCTAAAAGAGACGATGGTAACTTGTCGCGCTAGAGGCGACATACAAAGACGCATGATCCTGATCCGGTTTGTCGGCGAAAATCTTCGGTTTTCATTGGCTCCGCTTGCTTTGTAACGAATACCAAAGCAAGGCCTGATCCGAAATCAGCTTAAAATTCACAAACTTCCTCAACATCATAACAGAACGCACCTGCTCTTTCAGGGGAGTTTGCTATTTTACGGATATTTTCGTATTTACATTTTACAAAAATATTGTAAATTGTGAATTATCAAGATGGCGATCACTCGCTTTCAATGAACAACAAGTAGCAAATTTGGAGAGGCTCATGGCAACGCGGTATGCAACTAGACTTAACTCATTTGCGTCAGCACCTCAGCTTTGCTGGGGTGAAAATCATGGAAAGCCTTCTCCTAGAGACCTTATTTTGCGCGCTTCTCAAGTCGAAGGCCTGACAGATATCGACCTGAACTATCCGGATCACATTGAAGGCCAGAAAGACCAGATCCGTTCAGCTCTGGATGAAACCGGCATTGTGTTGAGCGGATTGGCGATGCGCTATTACTCCTTGCCTGAGTTTCGTGCCGGAGCGTTCACAAATCCAGATAATTCCGTGAGGAGAGCTGCCATCGATCTCACAAAACGGGGGATCGACGCCTGTCGTGAGCTGGGCACCAACCTAATGACGATTTGGCCAGGACAGGACGGTTTTGAGAGCAACTTCCAACTCGACTATGCGGATGCCTGGAACTACATGGTCGAAGGCCTCATCGAGGTGGCAGACCATGATCCGGACTGTGACATTTCCATAGAATACAAGCCGGATGATCCTCGCGGCTTTTCAATGTTGCCGGACGCAGCGACCACCTTGCTCATGCTCAAGGATGTGAACAGGGCTAATACGGGCGTTACCATCGATTTTGCCCATTCCCTTTATGCCAGTGAACAACCGGCATATGCCGCATCACTCATTCACCGCAACTCCAGGCTCTTGGGTCTTCATCTTAACGATGGTTTCGGGAAGCGTGATGATGGCTTGATGGTTGCTTCTGTCCATCCGCACGCAACCCTTGAGCTGATGCTCGAAATGCGCCGCAACGGTTTTGATGGCCCCATCTATTTCGACACATTTCCCGATACAGCCCAACTTGATCCTGTGGCGGAGTGCGCCCTGAATATCGAAACATGCGAGAGATTGCTTGCTGCATGTGCAACGCTCGAAGGAGACGATAAATTGAGCGGAGCGCTTCTGCAGCAGGATGCAGTTTCAGGCATGGGAATTGTGAATTCTGCCCTTTTGGGGGCTATCTGTTAACCACGACAGAATCCAACGTGGTTGTTACTTCATCTAGGAGGAGAAGTTATGAAGTATATTGCAACTTGCCTGTTTGCTGCAGCTTTGGGGGTTTCCGCAGCACATGCACAACAACTCGCACCGCTCAATTCGGATACTGAGCCAGATCGCATGGACTGGTCGCAGCTGGAAGCCGAATTTGGCCCTTTCAAAGCACCGGCTGGAGGCACAAAGGTCGGCGGTGTTTCAAAGACCCTGATCAATGAGTACTGGCGCTCACTTGGCGAAGGATACAAGGCCTTCGCGGATAGATATAACGTCGACGTCGTCTATCAGGCCGCTCAGGACGAAGGTGATCAGCTCGGGCAGCTGGCTATGGCTGAAAACCTGATCACTCAGGGATATGACGCTTTGCTTTTCTCGCCACAGACAGACGTCAACCTGCAGCCAGCCCTTGAAGCAGCAACGGCAAAAGGCATCCCGGTGGTCAACGTCAATGACGCTGTCATTCCCCAGGTCGCTCATTATGTTGGCAACGTGCAGAAGGACAATGGCGTCCGTGCCGCCAACTGGATGATCAATAAATATCCAGAAGGTGGCAAGGTTGCTGTGATCGAAGGACAGCCCGGCGTGTTTGCCGCCGGTCAGCGCACAGCAGGTTTCTCTGAGACCATCAACGCAGACGGAAGGCTAGAAATCGTTGCTTCCGTTCCTGCCAACTGGAGCCGCGAACAGGCATTCAACGCGGCATCCACGATCCTTCAACAGCATCCTGACCTGAAAGGCTTTTATGCCAACAATGATGGCATGGCGCTCGGCGTGGTCGAAGCCGTCAAGTCTATGGGCAAGCTGGATCAGGTTGCGGTTATTGGAACGGATGGGATTTCTGATGCCTATGCTTCCATCCGTGCGGGAGAACTGACCGGTACCATCGATAGCTTCCCTGTCCTGACCGGCGAGATCGCCATGGAAGTTGCGCTGCGCCTTGTCAATGGTGACGATCTGCCTCGCGTTATCGCGACACCGCAGGCCCTGATCACCAAGGACAATATAGATGTCTATTCTGCAAAGGGAGACGCTCTTCGCAAGGCTCTTCTTGAACAGTAGATCCCACTCCCAAGCCGATCGGCCTTATCGGCCGGTCGGTCTTTCAGATGCAATGATCGCAAGTCGAGAAAGAGAGGCGTAAAGTGACACAAGCCCGACTGACTTTCGAAGCCGTTTCAAAGACCTTCGGTTCTGTGAAGGCACTCCGCTCCGTTTCCTTCAAAGTTGCCCCCGGTGAGGTGCATGGCCTAGTTGGCGAAAATGGCGCTGGCAAATCCACGTTGCTCAAGAGCCTGTGCGGGGTCTATGTCCCGGATGGCGGAAAAATTTTTATCGATGACAAGAAATTGGTGAACTCAGGTCCGTTGACTGCGCAGAAAGCGGGCGTCGCAATGATCCATCAGGAACTTCAGCATGTTCCTGAACTCACGGTCGCGCAGAATCTGTTTCTGGGTCGCCCTCTGACCCGTCTGGGTGGTCTCGTTGTCGACCGCAAACAACAGGAAGCAATCGCCGCCAAAGTTCTACAAGAGCTGGACCCGTCAATTAACCCTGCCGCCCGTATTGGAGATCTGCGAGTAGCACAGCGACAACTTATCGAGATCGCGAAGGCGGTGATAGATGAGGCAAAAATCGTCGCCATGGATGAACCGACGTCAAGCCTGACCCCGCAAGAAGTGGACAAGCTTGGCAATCTCATAGAGAGCCTCAGAAAAAAAGGTGTCTCCGTCATTTATGTCTCTCACCGCATGGACGAAATCTTCCGCTTCTGTCAGGCCGCGACCATAATGCGCGACGGAGAAGTAGTTGACACTGTCCGCCTGAATGACATTTCTCGCGACGAAATAGTGGTTCGGATGGTCGGGCGCAAACTGATGAAAACCGAGCACCACTCTCATGTGACGGATGACGTTCTCATGGAAGTCAGTGATTTGACGCGCCCCCCCGTGGTCAAACCCAGCAGTTTTAAACTGCACCGTGGCGAAGTTCTGGGCATTGCCGGCCTTGTTGGTGCCGGACGAACTGAACTGATGCGTCTCATAGCCGGTGTTGACAAGCCCGCTTCGGGTACTGTTTCCGTCCTTGAAAAAGTACTGCCCGCTGGAGATGTGCGCAGTGCGATCAATGCAGGTGTCGGGCTCGTTCCTGAAGAGCGCAAGAGGGACGGTATCATTCCCTTGCGTTCTGTCTCCAAGAATGTTGCGCTCCCTTCAATGAAGCGGTTCAGCCGCAACGGTGTCCTTCAGTTCGGCAAGCTGGAACAGGAAGTTGGCGGATTGATGAAGGACCTTGATCTGCGGCCGTTCAACATTTCTCGACCGATCGCAGCCTTCAGTGGCGGAAATCAGCAGAAGGTCATTATCGGACGCTGGCTTGCGTCCGGCGTAGAAGTGCTTTTGTTCGACGAACCGACCCGAGGCATTGATGTCGGTGCCAAGGCAGAAATCTACTCGCTAATTGAGAATCTCGCCCGCCAGGGCAAGGGCGTAATCGTCGTCTCATCCGAGATGCCCGAGTTGTTGCGTTTGGCTGATCGTGTGCTCGTCATGCGCGATGGTGCAATTTCGGCCGATTTGCCAAGAGAAAAAATGTCAGAGGAAGCCATTGCACTCGCCGCAGTGCCGGGAAGCGAAGAGAATGGCCCTGCGCAGGAGGTTGCATAATGACCATGGAAACTATTCAGCAAAAGGCTCCGTTCAAGATCTCACTCGTATCCAGCTTTCGCGATGCTGGTGTGCTGATCGGGCTCATCGTGATTTTTGGTACCTTTGCATTTCTGACACCCTCTTTCCTGACCAGTGCGAACCTGCTTAATGTTTTGCAACAATCATCCATCAATGCTTGCATTGCGCTCGGCATGACATTGGTTATCATTTCCGGCGGCATCGATTTGTCTGTTGGCCCTACGGCGGCGCTTTCTGCTGTTGTAACAGCGTCACTGCTTGTATCAGGCGTTCCGGTTCCTGTTGCGTTGATGGCAGCGATCGCCATCGGCCTTTGCACCGGCTTTTTCAACGGCATTCTGATTGCCTTTGCCGGATTGCAGCCCTTCATCGTCACTTTGGGTGGTCTGTCTCTTTATCGGGCTCTTGCGTTGATCTACACCGGAGGCAACCCAATCTTCGGTTTGCCAAACGAATTTCGCACCATTTTTACCGGATCGATTATGGGCGTTCCCAACCCGGTCGTAATTGTTGCCGTATTCGCGCTGCTCGCATGGTTTATTCTGAACCGAACACCGTTTGGCGAATATATCCTCGCCATCGGGGGTAACAGGGAAGCCGCTCACGTTGCCGGCGTTCCTGTCAAGCGGACCATGATTTTGGTCTATATGATTTCTGGCACAATGGCTGGCATTGCCGCCATGATCCTCACCGGACGGCTTGGCGCTGCCGAGCCAACCATGGGCACCCTTTGGGAGCTTGATGCCATCGCCGCATCGGCCATCGGTGGGGCCTCCCTGATGGGAGGGCGAGGCAGTATTGTCGGTACAATCATGGGGGCGATCATTCTGGGCGGACTGCGAAATGGCCTTACTCTTCTCAATGTGCAGGCCTTTTATCAATTGCTAGCAACCGGCCTGATCATTATCGTTGCCATGCTGATTGACAGAATTGCAAAGGGTAACGAATGACAGACCAATTTGGGCCCTATAAGGCGGTCGCCCAGATCCGGATGAGCCTGCCATCGCTCACGGAAACTGAAGCCCGCCTGGCTCAGGTGTTAACCGAATATCGCAATCTTGAGGCGGGTACGCCGATCAAGGAGATTGCGACTGAGGCAGGCGTTTCGGAAGCACTCGTCGTCAAGGTTGCCAAGAAGATGGGCTTCAATGGATTCAGTGAGTTGAAGGCAGCCATCCTTGGCTATCGAAAAGGCAATAGTGCCGATCTTTATAGCGAGATATCTCCCGACGACAAACTGGAAACAGTTGCTTCGAAGGTATTCCGGACATCTTTACAAGCCTTGGAAGAAACGCTTGCTATCCTTGACATTGAGGCTCTGGACAAAACGGCTCAGACCCTGCTCAAGGCACGCAATGTCGACATATACGGGGTGGGCGGATCAGCCCAAATCGGCAGGGATATCGCACATAAATTTCTGCGCATCGGACGCCGTTTCTCCCTACAGGATGACAGCCACATGATGCTGATGTCTGCGTCAGTACTCGGCCCGGAGGATGTTGTGATTGCGATTTCACATTCGGGAACAACATCTGCGGTGATTGAAGCAGCTGAGGTGGCAAAAAAGGCTGGTGCGACCGTCATCGCACTTTCCAATTATGCACGCTCTCCGCTGGCGGAGATCGCCACCATCACATTGGCGTCAACTGCGCAAGGAGGCCCATTGCTGGGCGAAAATGCTGCGGCGCGTGTCGCCCAGCTCAATATCTTTGATGTGGTCTTCGTCCAAGTCGCCCGTCTGCATGGGGATCTTGCAATAGAGCGTCTGTCCTTAACGCAGTCAGCCGTAACATCCAAGCGAAAGCAGTCTTGATCATGCCTGATGAAATTTCCTCCGTCATTGTCGTTGGATCCCTTCACTATGACATTGTTGTGGAAGCCCCAAGGCAACCTCAGCGCGGTGAAACATTGATGGGCAGGGACTGGTTTCCCAAATTCGGCGGCAAGGGAGGCAATCAGGCCGTTGCAGCAAGAATGACCGGCTCTGATGTCTACTTTCTAGGCGCGATCGGAAGTGATGACTTCGGTTCTTTCCTGTTATCGCGCCTGCAAGAGGCAGGGGTTCGCACAGATGAAATCGAACAATGCGAAGGCCGTTCGGGCATGAGTGTGGCCATTTCTGATGCTGATGGCGATTATGCGGCTGTTGTGGTTTCTGGTTCGAACTGGGCGATCGATACAGATAAGATAAGCCATGCCGCAGCATGGAAAGAAGGCTCCGTACTGATCCTGCAAAATGAAATCCCGTCAGAAATCAACATGGCTGCGGCCAGCGCGGCTCGGCTTAATGGCCTGAAGACAGTCTGGAATGCTGCGCCTATGCGGCCGGATGAAACAGGACTTCTCGCCTTGTGCGATGTGGTGATCCTTAATAGCATAGAGGCCCGCCAGATGAGTGGTATGGAGGTTGAGACTTCTGAGCAAGCTTTGCAAACGGCGGAGAAAATAGCTTCTCTCGGAACAGCCACAATCATAACTCTCGGCGGGAAAGGCTTGGTCTATTGCGAAGTAGGCGGTACGGCCACCTATCTCCCTGCCCAAAAGGTTCAAAACCCCAAGAGCCATGGTGCCGGAGATGTCTTTACTGGGGCTTTCTCAACGGCTTTTGCAAAGGGCGAGCACCTTGCTGACGCTTGTTCTTTTGCGTCTGAGGCCGCCTACCGTCATGTCAGCGGGCTGGGCTTGAATGGGCAAAAGAAACCCGTTCTCAAACATGAGCTTATGTAGGTGGTAATTATAGGTGGCTGGTCGCCTGAAAGCCTAAAATTCTCAAAGCTTTAGGACGCTGAGTCAACGATTGTTGATCGTCGACGCAACTTCGTGAAACCGCAACGTTCAAACGCTCTTGCAGGCGTTAAATCTATGTCCGTCCAGCACAAGGTCACAAACATCAAATGGAGTTGTTGCGCTGGGAAGGAACGGCAGCTTTTGCGAAGCACATCGACGCCGCTAAGCACTGCACGAATGACCGCTCAGGGCCGCCAGTGACAGGAAACAAAGATTTTGACCAATTTTGATCACGTCTCACTTTCTCTTTCTTCCGTCGAATGGCGATTGGACTGATGCCTATGCCAGTTCGAACTTAGCAGGTCTGCGGCGGAGCGGCTCACACCCAGCATGGCGTCCTTCAGGTCAGGTCTTTGAGAAAATACATGTTCGATGTCGCAGATGCCTTTGAGTACGGCAGCATCTGTCGGTGCAATCTCTCGGGCTTGGAGTAGTAATTGAATTGCATCGGCTTCGCCCTTCGGCTGCGCCTCACTGAGGAGCGCATTGTCTTCTAGTGCGGCAATCAAATCATCCTGAGCGCGTCGCGCCATCCAAGCATCCAGCTCAGAGCTCGATGCATTTTTCGCAAAAGCGTCGGATCTTTCTTCCAACCTTTCGATGCGGTGCTCTAGGGCCGAAATTATGTGCCCATGCAGGTTCTCTGTTGCTTGCTGCAAGTCTCTGAGCCAGTCCGACATAAGCTGCTTCTGAGCGTAGTTCTTCAGCGTGCTGTTGCCGAGAATAGCAGCGGCACCGATTGCTGGGCCAAGGATGAGTGCGCCTGCTGGACCTATAGCTACCAAACCGAACCAAGCCCCGGCGTTACTCCCCGCAAAGGCGAGCAGACCGCGCGAGGCACCGTCGAGAAGCAACCAGGCCGGCAGGTCTGTGATAGGAACCCTTCCCTTTAGAACCTCGATGCCACCGCGAAGTACGCCTATAGATATCGCAAAGTGGAGGATGTCCGGACTAGAAAGGTCGATGGCATGGCCCAGAGTATTTGTGATTTGGTCCTCAATGATGTTGATTTCGAAGCCAGGAAGGGTTGTTACCATATGGGCCCATGGCATGCCACCTGCCATGGCCTTTTCTGCAAGGTCCGAATTGGCAATAACCGGGATGTCTGGGTATTTCTCGAAATGTTCGGCCAAATTCGATAGAGCAGTCCCGCATTTAACCTGAACAGGCATCCCGTCGACGATGAGGTCAAGTCCTGGTGTGTTGCTTGCATCGGCCAAGCAGACGTCATGTCCATCAGCAATCAGCTTGTCCATGACCAGCCGCTCAGCCGTATAGCCCCTTAGTGACCATCCGGCACCTGCGTTCATGAAGTCTCCAGCACTCCAAGTAAACGCTATCGGATCACCGATGTCCTCGGAACGCGAAAAATCCGCAGCTTTCATCACATTGGAGTCAAGGGCAGCTGCGTGCCAGAGCATTTCACCAGCAGTCATGCTCAATGTGGCAATCGCGTCTGAAAAATCGCTGGCCATGCTCTTTGAAGACCAAGGCTCTGGCGGTAGCCCTGACGGAGCTGGAAGCGGCACAGTCAAGCGACCGCCAACAACTGCCAAGCGTCGAAGCATGTCTGAGCGATCTTGCGCAGGCATCCAACCAAATGAGGCCGTTGGCTCTTGGTCCAGTCTGCGCATGTCTGCCAAAAATCGATGCAGTCCCTCTTCGCTGCGCTCCACGCCTTGCGCCGCCATGAGGACACCAAGACGCGCAGCCAGCTGGCTGCGGACAACCCATGAGCCACGCCCTAGTCCAAGCCATCCTAGCGCAGCAACGCCGGCGAAGACAGTCACGGGGTTAATGAGTGTCGCCAGCAACGAAACAAGCGCCGGTCCACTGACCAAAGGGATGATTGCGCTGAGCTGAGCGGCTAGCATGTAGGGCAAAAAGCCTGCATTTGCAACAACAACCGCCCCGCCAACCCAAGCACCGCCAGCCGTAATTGCATTGCGAGCCCGGGCCTGACCTTGCCGTAAGGCCTCATAAGCTTCGGGGTCGGCTTTCTTTGCGGCTGCATCGATAAGCTCGTCGTCCGCGACGAGTGCCAGTATCTCCTCGGCCACAATCTGGGAGAATGGCAAAGGAGGTTCCGCGCCGACCACAGCTTTTGCTGACTTCCAGTAGCTTGCTGCTTTTTTTCCTACCCATTCGGCAAAGCCGATATCCGATATTTCGAGACTTGCTATCCGATGGCGCGCCCGAACCGAGGGAGTTAGCCTCTCGGAAGCGCGAACCGCAAAAGCCGCTGCTGAACGTGTGGCGTGTTTACCCGAAAGGGAGAGTGCAATCGGGGGCATAGCCATGGCCTCTGACATCCTCGTCCAGAGGCGGAAGCGGAGAGCTGCATCAGTGGCTGGCGATTTGGCTAGTTCATCACGAATTGCCTGAAGACGGTCAGCAGCGACATCCTTTGCGAGACCGAGCTTGACGCTAATCTCTTCCGGTACGCCTTTCGCAAGGAAAAGAGCGTCGACGCACTCAATTAGCGCAATTAACTGGCAAATCTCGCCCCGCCCAAGTAAACCAAGACCCGAGAGGATATCTGTGGGGTGGACAACAGGTGGTGCTGTGGGTTCGATAGACATGTGACAGACACTATCCCTAATCAGCAAAAGCCACAATCGATTTCAAATACTGCTCGGGATAATTGTATTTTAGAGAAAGCCTACGTCTGCTTTGAGCTTTCTGCACTGCAGCGTCCGGCGTCCTTCTGAACGGCAGCAAAGGGCCGAGGCTGTGTGGAAACACGAGCTTGTTTATGCGCAACAAAGTTTTGTCGCACATTTTCTTCTCTTGAAGCGACTGAGAGCGAGTTTTAAGCAGGCATGATACGCTTTACTCGGCCATGGCGGTCATCAATTTGCGGATACCGATCATATTGACCATTCTTTTGATGTTGTAGGCAAGAACGTTTAGAGCCATTTCCGTTCGAACATTTCTCAAACGCCGCATCAGGAAATGGGTTGATCCCATCCAGGCCTTGATGGTGCCAAACGGATGCTCGACCGTACAACGCCGCAAGGTCATAGGATCGGGGTCACGGCCCAATCGGCTACGCATCTCATCGACCAAGTGTTCGTGTTCCCAACGGCTGATCCGACGCTCCTTACCACTGGTGCACTGATGCTGGAGTTCGCAGTTCTGACATTCATTGATCCAGTAACGGCGGACATTCAGTCCACCTTCTTGTCGTGTGTATCGGTAGATCAACTCGCGTCCAGCCGGGCATTGAAAGACATCGCGTTCCGGGTCGTACTGGAAGTCAGCCTTCACGAACTTGCCCTTGCGGCGGTTCCCTGATGTTTCTGGGCGTGGCACGGTTACCGAAACACCCGCTTCATGGCAGGAAAATATCTGGGTGCCACTGAAATAACCCTTGTCGGCAATGACTTGCACTTCCTTGCGGCCAAGAGCCTTTTGAGCTGATATCGCCATAGGCATCAATTGTGTGCGATCAAACCCTTGGTTCGTGACGTCGTGCGCGATAATTAAGTGGGTGTCAGTATCAACGGCGCTTTGGACGTTGTAGCCAACCAAACCGCTGAAGCGAGCACTCGTTGCCATGGAGCGGGCATCAGGATCAGTCAGAGATATTTGACCATCAGGTGCGTCCATCAGAGTTGTATCAATAGCCTTCAGGCGTTCGATCTCCTCGCGGATTCGCTTCTGACGGCGAGCAAGATGGACCACCTTTTCTGAATGAACCTCACCTGTCTCCTGATTATCGATCCGAGCCATTTCTTTGATATAGCGCTCTGCATCTGCTTCAAGGTGGGCAAGACGGCTGGCTATCTTCTTCTTTGTGAAATTGCGATCACGATTATTCACTGCTTTGAACTTGCTGCCATCAATAGCAATACAGCCTCCATTCAGCACGCCTATCCGGCGACAAAGCTCCACGAACTGCGCACAGGTTCTGCGAATAGCTGGCCCGTTGTCACGCCGAAAATCAGCGATGGTTTTGTGATCAGGTACAAGACGGCCTGTTAGCCACATCACTTCGACATTGCGACCCGCTTCACGTTCCAGGCGTCGACTTGAGGGAATTCTATTGAGGTAGCCGTAAATGAAAATCTTCAGCAGAACTGCGGGGTGATATCCCGGGCGACCTGTTTTGGCTGGCTGCGAACGAACAAAACCGAGACCCAAAAGATCAAGCTCAGCAACAAACAGATCAACCACTCGAACCAGATGGTCTTCACCGATCCAATCATCAAGCCGATCTGGGAATAGAACCGTTTGGTCTCGGCCAACGCCCTCGATAAACCCTGACATGAACAACCTCCCGTGTTATTGGGATTCTAACATAACGGGGAGTTTCCACACAGCCTCGGCCCATTCCCGACATTGAGAACGGTTAAAAAATGCTGCGGGCATGGCCCGCATTGCAGACATTCGCTCAGATACGCTCTGCTCAATTCCTCACAGAGGATCGAACAATTTCGATCAAACGCCGAAACTCAGTGTCGTCAGAAGCGCCCTTCCAGAAGTTTGCGAAACGGCAAACAACCTGAAGGTTTCCTGGTTCGTAGTGTTTGCTGCTGTCAATACGATCTAAGGAAGCGAACATCGCAGGATCGCCGTTGATTTCAT